>DATCCF010000163.1:0-6361 GCA_036511435.1 Terriglobales bacterium
AAGCCTCGATCTGCTCCAGGTTCAGCTTCTCTGCTTCGTGCACGCTGGGTGTCAATCCTCAGCATGCCATCCGCTCCAGGCTCATCTTGTATTGGAAACTGCCTTCTCCTTCAGGCTCATCTTGTATTGGAAAAGACTCTCTCTGGCGAGAAACACGATTATGTGCAATCGTATTCTAACTCTCTTTGCTGAGTCGCCGTTGGCAAATGAGCCTGTTGGCGTTCAGCCACACGGACGGCCCGATTAGCGCACACAGATGGTTGGTCACCGCACCGGGTGACAGCTTCCGCTTGGCGAAGAGCTGGGCTTGGTACTCCCGGATGTGCCGCGGGCCCAGGCGATCCGGAGGACACTGGAAATCTCGCGCGAAGGCTTCGACGGCGCGGATGTAATAGTGGGTGGTAGCCTCGGAGTAATGACGACGCTGGAGTTCCTCCAGCATGAGTTTGCGTAGATGGGTCACAGGGACCGCCTTGTGACCCACAATTTATCCGACGGTACACGCTACAACTGCTGACCTCGCCCACGCGGTAGCATCCGCCGCCCGAGCGGCTTCGTTCTCACGGGCAAACAGGAAACCGACCCACTACCCACCAGTGCTCTAGCTTGGCCGCCAGGCAAGGTGTATCGTTCTGGGAACACTGGAGGAGTGTTATGGAACCACATTCTGAAGCCAGACTGCAGGTGGTGCATCCGGTTCTGGCAGATAAAGTTCGTCAAATGGCTGCAACCTTGCTGCAAGAAGGAATTGAGATTCGCGTGGTGCAAGGGTTGCGTACCTATCAAGAACAGGCTGCCTTGTATGCGCAAGGCCGCACAGCTCCGGGGTCGATCGTCACCAACGCCAAGCCGGGATTTAGCTACCACAACGCTGGCTTGGCCGTGGATTGCATACCAGGAGTCAGGGGCTCGAATCCGTGGCAACCGAACTGGACGGATCAAGTGCACGACCAATTGACTCCCGACTATGCTCGCATGGTGCAGGTCGGAAAGTCGCTAGACCTCTTTTCCGGTTCGGACTTCGGGTCAATTACTGACGATCCGCACTTTCAGATGACTGGATCGTTTCCAGCCGGCTGTCCACCGGCACCGGCCAGAGATCTGATGGCCAAGGATGATCTGAAGGGTGTCTGGGCCATGGCGGGATTGGCGGTCAGCTAAAGAGCCTCTGAACAAGTCAGCCTTCTGTGTTCCCGGGGCTGAAGAGGGTGTGTGAGAACGTCTGTCGTCCCTACGGGACTCGGATCTGTTTCCCACTTTACCCAGGGCTCCGCCTGCGGCTCCGTGCTGGGCTAAGCTATTTCGCGCCTACGGCGCTGGATTTTCGGCTAGCAAATTCCACTGGCAAATACCAAGTTTGGTTCTCACGCACGCTCTGAAGCCCCGAAGTATTTGCAACAGCGTAGACGCCGGCCCGAAGGTCGGCTCTACCCGTTCGCCGCGATTCAAGTCCGCCAGATAGAATGGCTGTTCCGAGACTCTGCCCATGCCTTCAAACTGGTTATTCTGGGTCCTATTCAACCTGTTCGTGCTCGCGCTGCTGGCGCTCGACCTGGGCGTGTTCCACCGCACGAAGCACGTGGTGGGCTTTCGCGAGGCCATCGGCTGGACGCTGGTCTGGATTTCTTTGGCAGCGGGCTTCGCCGTCCTCATCTACTTTTTCGGGCACACCATGGTGGGCGGACGCCCGAGGCCTAACTCCGAGCTGTCGCTGGAGTTCATCGCGGGATACCTCATCGAGCAGTCTCTTAGCGTCGATAATCTATTTGTTTTTCTGCTCATCTTCCGCTATTTCCGCGTACCGCGGCACTTTCAACACGATGTGCTGTTCTGGGGCATCCTGGGCGCGCTGATCATGCGCGCCATCTTCATCGTCGCGGGCATCACGCTGCTCAACCGTTTCCACTGGTTCATTTACATCTTCGGCGCGATCCTCATCTACAGCGGCATCAACCTGTTTCGCCAAAAGGACGAAGAGATCAATCCCGAGACGAACCTGGTGCTGCGCGGCTTTCGCAAACTCTTCCCCGTGACTAAGGATTTTGAGGGCAGCAAGTTTTTCGTGCGACGCGGGCTGGTGCGATACGCGACGCCGCTGGCGGTCGTGCTGATCGTAGTGGAGACTACCGACGTGCTGTTTGCGACCGACTCCATCCCGGCGGTATTGGCGGTGACACGCGAGCCGTTCATCGTCTACACCTCCAATGTGTTCGCGATTCTCGGATTGCGCTCTCTCTATTTTGCGCTGGCGGGGATGATCGAGGTCTTCCACTTCCTGCATTACGGCCTATCGCTAATTCTGATCTTCATCGGCGCAAAGATGCTGGCATCGGGTTACTTACAGATTCCTATCGGCATCGCGCTGGGCGTGGTCGCCGGCGTTTTGCTGATCTCGATTCTGCTGTCGCTGTTGTTTCCTAAGAAGAAGCACAAGGAAGTCACCTCATAAATGCCGGAGCAGGCCAAACCGAAGTACCTCAGGGTTAAAGAGGGGTTCAGTTCAGACCGCAGACGCGAGTTTTCGCTTAGCTCAAGGCAGACAGCTAAGGGAAAAACCTCGCTCGCAGATCGCGGAGTCAGCACCTGCTTTAGACAGCGGAGCAAGCTGAGTCACTGGTTTTTGTTGGCCGAGGGGCGCGCCTACAGGGAGACGATCGTCAGGCCGGGGATCATCTGGAAGTGGCGAAGGTTGAGTGTAGCTACCTCAAAGCCCAGTTCGAGAGCGGTCACTCCGATGGCCAGGTCTTCGAAGGAAAGGGAGATACCTTTTGCGGCCTGCTGGCCCTCGATGCGTCCGATCCTTCGGGCGATTTCCAGAGTCACTGGATGGACCGGGACATCGCGACACAGCTCCTCGACGAAAGCCAGCCGCCGCAAACGCTGAGCGTCCGTTTTGGCGCGATAGGCTCCGTGCACCAGCTCGGCGATGGTCACGACCGAGAGACCGACATCGATTTCACCGTAAGCAGTTCGTATCTGTTCGAGGATGTGTGGGACGTTGTGGCCGCGCCGCTCGGCTGCGACCACGATGCTGGAGTCGAGGATCAGTCCCACGCCGGCGGATTCCAGGGTTTGCGGTCGCGGATGATCTCCTCCACATCGGCGGCGAAGTCAGGATCGAGGACCGGGGATTCCCCCGTCTCTTCCTCGTGCTTTTTGGCCAGTGCGATGCACTCGGAGATGGTACGGCGGAGCGGAACCGGCAGATGGATCACCGCTACGGGCAGCTTACCGCCCTCGCTTTCAATGACGACTTCCGCGCCCGTACGGACGCGAGCCAGTACCGAGGCGAAGTCGCTGGCGGCTTCCTCTTCCGAGATGTGGATCACATGGTCGGCCATGGCACGATTATATCGTCATCCTTTCTCCTGATCCTGGATAGTCGGCCAGCTTCAAGCCACGTAGCAGATTTATTGGAAGCGGATATTGTCGCCACACACCACGGAATGCTTGTGGAACTTCACATCATTCTTCAGAGGAAAGTCGAGGCGATAGTGGGCTCCGCGGCTTTCCTCCCGGGCCAGCGCCGACCGGGCGATCAGCAGTCCGGCTTGCAGTATGTTCGCCGCCTCGTGCGAACGACGATCGCCCGAGGCAGGCAGTTGCTTCTGCAACGCGCTCAACTCCGACACAACCTGCCGCAGGCCTTTTCCGTCGCGTACCACGCCTACGTACTGCCACATCAGCGATTGCACTTTCTTGATGAACGTCTCGATCTGTGCCGGCTGTCCATTGGTAGATGCAGCCGTACTTTCAGCGCTTGCAATCGGTGCGTGCTCACGGCGTGGCCGGAGATGCTCACGCATGGCCTGGGCGGCACGCGCTCCGTACACCAAACCTTCCAGCAGGGAATTGCTGGCCAGCCGGTTAGCTCCGTGCACGCCCGTACACGCCACCTCTCCGGCCGCGTAGAGACCGGGGAGGGAAGTCTGCCCACGGAGATCGGTACGCACCCCGCCCATGGCATAGTGAGCTGCCGGACGAATGGGGACCAGTTCGGTAGCAATGTCGATGTTGTACTCCATGCAGGTGGCGTAGATGGTGGGGAAACGTTTGCGCACGCGGTCGGCATGCAGGTGGGTGAGGTCGAGATAGACTGCGGCATCAGGACGCTTTACCAGTTCCAGTTCATGTGCGATCGCGCGGGCCACCACGTCACGCGGGGCCAGTTCCGCCGATTCGTGATACTTGGGCATGAAGCGCTTCAGCTCAATATTTCGCAGATATGCGCCTTCGCCGCGCAGCGCCTCCGACAAAAGGAACCGAGGCGCGTTCTTCAGGTACAGCGCGGTGGGATGGAACTGCACGAACTCCATGTCGCTGATTTCGGCGCCGGCACGATGTGCCATGGCAACACCGTCCCCAGTTGCAACCGTGGGATTGGTTGTGTCGCTGTAAACGTGGCCCAAGCCGCCGGTAGCGAGCAATGTGGAGCTGGCAAGGATCTCGTGCGATTGGCCAGACTGGTCGAGGACGCGGACCCCAACCACGCTGCCGTCCCCTACCAGCAAGTCGGTGGTGAATTCGAATTCCCGAAAGGTGATGGCCTTCAGGGCCGCAGCTTTGAGAAAGAGCGCCCGGCCAATCTCACGTCCGGTGGAATCTCCATGAGCGTGGAGCACGCGACTGCGGCTATGCGCTCCCTCGCGAGTAAATGCGATCTTTGTGCCGGCGCGATCGAACTCCGTACCCCACGCGATGAGTTCCTCGATACGAGGCGGGCCTTCTTCCACCAGGATTCGCGCGGCCTCTTCGTTACACAGGCCGTCCCCAGCCTTGAGCGTGTCCTCCAAGTGGAGGCGGACTTCATCGTCGTCGCTAAGAGCGGCGGCGATACCGCCTTGCGCGTACTGGGTGTTGGATTCCGTGACCTCGCGCTTCGCCAGGCACAGGACACGGCCCGCGGACGCAAGTTCCACCGAGGCCCGCAGGCCCGCAATCCCCGCGCCCACGACGATGAAATCGGTTTCGGTAGGAAGAGTCTTCATACCCTCTTTACGGGTTCATGGTAGCACGCAGGCAGAGCGCGGTAACCGGTATATGGGACAGCTAAACCAAATGGGGAATCCCGCAGGAGTGCCTCAACTTGCATTTTCCGGACCGGCATTGTGCCAGGCTAAAGCAGTCCGCGGAGCTACTGTTGGTGCGCGAGGGCCACGTCCTCGAGAGTGACTCGCCTGAATACGGCGGGATCCCCGAGCTGCTTCATCGCATCAAGGATCTCAATCCCTGCTAGATGTCCCTCGGAGTCGTAATCGGCAGCAATGCCGTCCGCGAGATGCTTGGTCGTTACCGTGGTCTCGCGAAAGCGGATGTAAAGGGCATCCACTTGTTGGTCGTAGGTGATTGTCATCTCGGCTCCTTAAAAAATGGTACACGTAAACCGTAGATCGCTGGGATAGGTTACACAACAGTCCCGCCCCGCGGGACGGAATAAGAAAGCCCACCGTTTCAACGGTGGGTAGGCGAACATCAAGACACCCGAGTGCCTCGGGCACGACACTCTTGCTTGAACTATGGCGGTAGACGCGGTCGCGCGCCCGGATCGGCGATTGAGTTCGTCCTTCCTTAACGTTTGACATGCTTGCTTCGGCCGTGCCGGACACCCGCGGGTGTGCCGTCCCCGTGGGACTCGGTTTATTTCCTTGCAACGCACCCACCGTTGAAACGGTGGGCTATCTTAATTCCGTCCCGCTGGGAGGGACTGGTGTCCTGCGGCTGAATGCCTTTTCGCGAGCCGCACCTGTGCTGATGATTTCTGGTTCCCCTCGCCCTTTCCGCCGCCAGCTTCATTTTTTTCCGAAGCCCGCAGGCCGCAACTGCTCAAAGAGTTTGCGTTTGGCCTGCTGCATACGCTGGGCGGCTTCGGTATCGCTGACCGCCGCGGCGATGCGTTGTAAGACGGCGATGGTGAGCCCATCGCGCAGGTACTGCGCAGGCTGAGGCAGGGCCAGCAGCGTCTCCAGCGGGGGTTGATAGCGCCGGTAGAAGCATCGTTGGCGGCCTTTCTCGTCGACTTCGACCTCGGCTTGCGCGCAAGGACGATGGTAGTTCAGATAGGGGTTGAAGTGCGCGCTGTAGAAGTGTTGGATGGGTTCGGCGTGTTCGGCGTCGAGGTAACCGTAGCCCAGGTGTTTGCGGATCACCGCGCCATTCTTGGTCTCTACCAGCCCATTATCGTTGCTGTGCCGCGGCCGGCTTTTGGTTTGCTCGATCAGCAACTTGTTGAGCAGCTTGGCCACGCTCTGGTTGATGAACTCGCTGCCGTTATCGGAGTGAAAGCCGCGGATGCGGAAAGGAAACTGCCGCAGCAGGGCGACCAGCACCGGCTCCAGCCAGGCTTCGCTGATGTGTGCAGTAG
>DATCCF010000164.1:0-12042 GCA_036511435.1 Terriglobales bacterium
GCAGTTGCAGGTTGGGCAGCTTCACGTTACCGCGCTGCCGGGGAAGACTGGAGGCAATATGCTGGTACTGCGCTTCGGTGATCTCCATGCATCGCAGCATATCACAGAATTACGAATTAGTGTTAACAGGCCCTAGCCCAGTACGCAGCCGCAGGCGGAGTGCTGGGTAGAGAGTGGAAAATAGATCCGAGTCACACACCCTCTTTAGGCCGTGAGGGATCTGCTGTTTCCGTCCAGCCGTCGCTCCGGGCGCAAACAACAGCAGATTCCTCGCTTCGCTCGTAATGACAATTCCATAGGCGGACCGTCGATTCCGTCCCCAATTCCAGGGGCGAGCCGTCAATTTCAAACGCCCCACATGGGACCACTCACGCAGCGATCTTCAATTACCTCATCCGTGCGATTTTGATTCCTCGATCCTATTCGTAGCTTCGCGGGAGAGATATCGTTGCATGCAGTCCGGCAGCGACAGCGCTATGGCAGACGCCAGGGCAGTGGCGCGATCGGCATCGGGCGATCGGCTTCCGCTCTCGCAGGGGTTGTCGATGAAGATGGTACGCATTCCCAGCCGAGCGCCAGCCTCAACGTCACGCAGGGAATCGCCGACCATCACGCTGTTTGTGACGTTCGCGCCCGGGAAGTCGCGGAACGCCTGCTCGAACAATCCAGGAAGTGGCTTGCGACAATTGCATTGCCCGACATCGTGGGGACAATAGTAGATGGCATCCAGACGCGCGCCCTGTTGGGTGAGTTGCTTCTGCAAGCGCTCGTGCAGAGTGAGCAGGTCAGCCTCTGAGCAAAGCCCCAAAGCGACGCAACGCTGATTGGTGACTATGATCGCCTTGCGCCCGGAGCGATTCAACCGGGCAATCGCGTCGGCGACGCCCGGCAAGAGTTCGAATTCTTCCCAGCGGGTAATGAATCGGCCATCGGGAAGACTACGGTTCAATACTCCGTCCCGATCTAGGAAAACGAAGGCTCAATATACTCTGTAAGTTACTGATTCTGCGTTATCCTAGTTGTCCAGAACGTCCTAGTTGTCCAAACGAGTGTACAAAACACGTACAAAATGCTTACATGATCCGATGCTCACGGTGGATTCTGGCGACCACCGATTCTGGTAGTCGCAACGTTTGGTGTTGGTGTGTGAAGCGCGTTTCATTCGGCCCGAATGTTAACACACCAGGCTGATTGCTGAACATGCGCGTGATCGTTTGCCTTGATAAATTCCACAGCTTTGCAACCTCTGAGACGGTAAAGTGACGTTCGCCTGCTAATTCTACGGCTGACAACTTCTGTACCTTGTATTTTTCAAATGATTTCTCCAGAAATGAAAATGCCCCGCTTTGTGCAGGGCTTCGATTTAAGCTGCGTGTTGGGTTTGGGTGACCTTAGGGGTCATCCCGACGTTGATCGACGCTGTAGGGCATTTATGGGCTTCCCAACCCTACGCCAATCGCATATTCGTGGTTGGACTTAGGCTATATATTTAACGTTGCCATCAGGTCTGTGCCCTAAGGGGCGGAAAGGGCATCACAGTATGATGTCTAGCTTGTTGCCATCAGTCGTTACAGTGTTAGCGCTGCATACTCTGCGCTGGTTGACGCAGAGTATGACAACGTATTTCCCCTGCATGTCGCTTTCATTAAACGAACAGGGAACCTCTACAGAATATTGCGAAGCTGGCTTAGCGTCCGCAATCTCCTGTATTGCAATGGATCGGACTTTGCAAGTGAATTCGCTTTAATCGAGCTACTTTTTGCCCCAAACAGGATTTTCAATTCGCTGTCTTTGACCTGTTCGCTGTTTCTGATACCCAGAGCTTCCGCTTGCTGAGTCGGCGAAAGTTTTGACCAGAAAGCTAGACCGCCGCAAGCCGCGATAGCACGATTCAATTCCAAATCTGCCCGTCCTCTGCCTACTTTCTCGCTGGGTTTAAAGTGGGCTTGCTCGCGAGCGACCCTTAAGCGCTCTGAGCAAAGGTTTGCTTCTGCCGTTGCTAAAGCAGCGGCTTGCTCCCGTCGTAGCTGTGCAACTTCGTCGCGCAGCGCCTGTTCGACCTGTGGATTTGGTTTTGGGAGTTCGACTGACGTTGTGGCAGTCGGTGATTGTGTTTGCGGGTTGGCGGTTACGCGTTCTTCGATCGATGATAAATCTAACATGCTTTCTCTTTTCTTAGGCTGGATTGCAGCAATGATCTGCTGGTATGACAAACCTTTTGTGGATTGGTCGTGGTTACAAACTTAAACCATACAACGCCTAGGCACACAATAGCCTAGACGTTTGTACGGTTTATTGTGAGAAGCGTTCACTCAGCCCTTGAGACCGCTACAACTCACGCTTAGCAGCATAAACTAAGGTACGCAAAGCCTATAGCTGCTAATATCGAAATCTGCCGCGGAGGCAACCTTCCAGGTCAGAAGAACAGAACCCAGGAAGGCTAGTAACCGACGGCAAACGGCGGAGACAGCCGCACGCTGTACTACAACGCCTGTTCACAGCACATAGGCTCAAGGAAATTAAAGCCTTAGCTGCAAATCTCAAAACATCAGAGGGCAACATCTCCAAGCCACCGAGTATCCGACTCGTGATCATAATCTGTTAAATCGACGCCCGCACGTAGCAGGGATAGCTCTTTTAAAGTTCGCTGGTGCTCAAGTTGCTTAGCTTTGCGTTTTCTCGCCGCTGTGATAGTAACAAGCATTTTTGCACGCTGTTCGGCGGAGTCTCTGGTTGGTTTGATTCCAGCCACAGCTAAGGCTAGTCTGGATTGCTTCTCATTTTTCTGATCGAACGCAACATATGCTTCACTGAGAAAATCACGCAGGAGCACCATGCCTGATGCGATCATCGCATGGCAAGTAACGTTCCAACCATCACCCGGCAATTCGTCCGGAATGAATGCGACACCAAGTAATCCATTCGCTTCGTCATAGCAATATATGAATGCCCCGCGCTTGCCTCTGATTTCTGGCAGAATCCCGTGGATGTTTATCTGCCAGCACAGACTAAAATGCTCTGCAAAGGAGTCGATTAGCGTAACGTCTACATCTGAGTCTGAGGCATCTGTTTTCAAATTGAACTCCTAAAGCGAGCAACTCATATATGTTAACTAACTGGCATTCTTGAAAAGCGCGCCATGGGCGAAGTTCAATTCCTTCTGGCATTCTTGAAGTTGAGCCGTCAGTAAGTTGTATGCTGGCAGGTCTCGGGCAGATAAAACCTTGTTTTTCAGTGCTTGGAGCTTTGAAACCTTTTCCTGAATTCCAGAAATAGAACCAGAAATTTTAGACGCACCAGCGTCTAGTTCTTTAATAGTTCTATTAGTAGTTACATTAGTAGTTCCCCAGTCACCATGACCGCTACAGCGCGTCACTGTGACCGCTACAGGCACGCCGATTTGACCGCTACAACACATCGATTTGACCGCTACAGGGGCTGTTTCTACCTCTTTTGTAGCAGTCACTGTGACCGCTACAGGGGCCTCTTGGTGACCTCTACGCCGCTGTTGCCGTACCGCGTCTTGCTCCCTCTGGACCAGAATGAACTTGTCTCGGCCAGCTTTGCCTTGCTCGGCCAGTTCTAGCAACTTGTGATGGTGGACAGTGTACAGCTTTGTTTTCTGCCTGCCGCGCACTTCGCAACTAACGACACCAAGTTGCACCAGCGTCTTAGTGGCTCTTTGGATGGTCTTTTCTGATAGACCTGTGGTGTAAGTGATGGACGCATAACCGTGCCATGATGTACCAGTATTGTTGTTGGCTACTTCGCACAAGAACATTAGCAGTAAATAGGCGGACGGGTCATCAATATGTATGTTCAACAATGGCTTGATAAATCTAAATGCAGTATTCTTGTCAATCATAGTTTTCCGTTTCTACCCGAGCGTTGACTAGCGCTGGAGCTTTGATTTTTCTGCATCAGCAGATAGCAAGAGACGCTGAGGCTCCTAGTCAGGGAGACAGGGGAAACTATGTCAAGCCTGCGCGCTCTCGCGCCATTCAGCGTTTCTTGCTACGTGCTTATGCCATGGACGCCGCTGGGCCTCGGCAATGTGAACTAGCCCAGAAATACAAAAACGCCGATCACCTGTTCAGGGTTCGGCGCGGAGGGTCGGCACAATAAAAAAGCTGCCCCAGAATCGGCAGCGTGACTTTTAAAACTTTTTAAATTTTAACCGTAGTTATAGTGTATCACATCTTTTCTTCGAGTGCAAGGTGTCAAAGTAGTAAACAGTGCCCCAACTTTATGATAATAAAGTAGTTATAATATAGCATTCTGTCCAAGTTTTGTACATCTGCAAATTGGCGTGGACTTGAGCACAACGAAGTGCGTCGAAGCCGCTGTTTATGCGGATGTGAACACTGTGCAGTTACGTCGCGCCGTGAGCGGTTAGGCTCCTGCCACGACTTGTGCTCTTACCAGGATGTCTCTCACAACGGAGGCATACCACCCCACATTTCCTTTTTGAAGTTGGCCTAAACCGCCGTATGATCGGGCCAACGCCAGTATTCATGCGGTTTTGATGGCGCAAACGACACTCCGGAGGCTTGCACCCAGTGGGTGAACAACAAAACCAGCCCTTTCAGCTCTCTTTCAACCCCTCTTTGAAAGTCGATTTCCAGGGATCACGAGTGACTTCCGACGGTGGCCTGCTGCTGGTGCGAGAGTTAGACGAACGCTTGGGGTTGAGCGAACTCATCAGCGAGCACCTGACGGATGGTCGGCGGGGAAAGAACACGCAGTTGCCCCTGCCGGATCTGTTGCGACAGTCGATCTACAGTCGCCTGGCCGGCTATGAAGACGTGAACGACGCTGAGCGTCTGGCACAAGACCCGACCTTCCGGCTCATGGGTTCGGAAAGAATCTGGGAGCGAGGAGCTGCGCTGACCTCCCGGTTGCAGTCGTTTGAGACGGAGCTGTTGACCCAAGATGAGAACCTCTTTGCCTTGGCCGCGATCAACCGGGAGCTGATTGCCCGGGCGGAAGCGTTCGATTCGCCGCAGCGGGTGGTATTGGACATGGATTCGACCGAGATCCCGGTGTACGGTCAGCAGGAGAACAGCGCATACAACGGCCACTTTGAATCAACCTGCTATCACCCGTTGTTGCTGTTCAACGGCGAGGGCGACTGTCTGGCTGCGAAACTGCGACCCGGTAACGTGCATAGTGCGGAAGACTGGGCAGAACTGTTGCTGCCGGAGATCGTGTGCCAACAAGGACTCGGTAAGGAAGTGGTGTTTCGCGCCGATGCCGCCTTTGCCAAGCCGGAGATTTACGAGGCGCTGGAGGAGCGGGGAGTGAAGTACGCGATTCGTATCCCGGCCAACGACAGCCTGGAGCGGGACATCGCGGAGTTGCTGACGCGGCCCGTCGGAAGACCGAGCCACAAGCCCGTGGTGTGGTACAAGGGCTTTCTCTACCAAGCCGCGAGCTGGAAGACGGCACGGCGTGTGGTGGCGAAAGTGGAGTTCCACTTCGGGGAGTTGTTCCCCCCGAGTCGGATTCATCGTGACCAACTTGGAGACACCCAGCCGGAGCGTGGTGCGCTTCTACAACAAGCGCGGGACGGCAGAGCAATGGATCAAGGAAGGCAAGCAAGCCGTAAAGATGACTCGCCTCTCTTGCCATCGTTTCCGCTCCAACCAAGTACGGCTCGCGCTGAGCCTGCTGGTCTACAACCTGGGGAATTTGTGGCGGCGGCTGGCGTTGCCCAAGCGAATCGAGAACTGGTCGCTGACCAGCTTGCAGCAGCGGCTGGTGAAGACGGGTGGACGGCTGGTGAAGCATGCACGTTATTATTGGCTACTGTTGGCGGAGAGCCATCTGACGCGGCGGCTCTTTGGGAGCATGGTGAGACGGATTGCGGCGCTGCCGCTGCCAGCAGGGTAACCAAAGCTTGATGGTCAAACAGATCCGTCCGAGAGGAAGCAAAAAGATGGAGTGGTGTCGGAGTTGTCGGCTGCGCGAGCGGCAGATCCGGGTTCCGAAGTAATTTGCTGCCAAAGTGAGCAATTCTGGACAGCATGCCGCCGCCCAGGATGGTTTAATCGGCGCTTCGGGCTTCAAAAACAGAAATTCAAGTATCGTGTGGGGCTGTTGGAAGCCAAAACGGAAATTCCGGCTAAAACGGAAATTCCCGATTGAAGGAGGAATCATGCTTAAGTTGCGTACAGTTCTTGTATTGTGTGTTGCGCTTGTGTCTACGAGCGCATTCGCTGCTAATGTCCTTGTCAATCCAGGTTTTGAAGATGGGGTTCTCGCGCCGTGGTTCAATTCTAATGATAACTGCGGTGGCTGCACCTGGGATGTGACCACGACTGATAAAAACACCGGTTTTTGGAGTGCGACGGTAATCGGAGACAGGTTGCTCGAGCAGGACTTCTCTCCGATCCCTGACACTCTTATCACCGAAGTATCCCTCTGGCTGAAGATGCCCGATACCGGCTTCGCCGCCGTTTACTTCCTTTACAGTGATACCACTACGGCCGAAAACGTCGTCAGCGTCCCCGGTGTGTGGACCCAGTTCGACATGACGTCGTTTCTCGATCCTGGCAAGTCACTGGCAGGGTTTGGCGTTTATGGCTGCTCTGGATGCCCCGGCTCGAGCCAGACCTTTGCGGACGACTTTGTGGTCAATACAACGGTCACTACAACGCCCGAGCCCGGTTCGCTGATCTTGCTCGGATCCGGTTTATTGGGTCTGGCTGGAATGGCGCGGCGGCGCTTTTCTAGCATCTGAGCTGCAAACACATACCGCCACAAACGCCGGAGCTAGGGGGCTCTGGCGTTTTTTGTTTTAAGAAGGCTCCGAGTTGAAGCGAAGAAGGGGACGACTTGGCCTACTCGGATTCTAATAAGGGACATCCCGGACCACTTCTGCCCCTTCCGTTGGAGCCTCCTAACCGATACTCTGTATAAAAAATGGCCTGCCTTTCGGCAAGCCTGTTTAGCAGGGAACCTTGTCTATCTAATGTCTATTGTATCAAAATTGCGTAATGCTGTCAAGACTGACTGACTGCCTGATTTGTGCTCTACATTCCTGGTGAGCTACCAGACCAGAAGAAATAATCTCCTGGTAGTGAGCGAATCTCTGCGGCGACTTCTGGTGGAAGTGGCACGAACACTGGAGAACCACTTTTTGCAGTGTAGAGCAATAGCTTGTCATCGTCAGACAGTCTAAGTCGAGAAAGTGAGATAGCGTCTCCAATCCTCAGACCAGACCACCTCAACAGCAGGACGAATGCACGAAGTCTATGCGTCAGGAACTCTGCACTTAGATCGTGGTATGCCTTGCGCGAATACATTTGGTCACAGGCAGCAAGTATTCGCTGCATTTCCTCTCGCGGGAAGTATCCAGTCTGTCCAGTCCGCACGTTTATTGAGGACAGAAGTGCTACAGGGTTGTCAGCCAACATCTTGTGCCGAACACAATAGCTGAAAAATTCCTTGAGCTTGGCTTGTTTGTAAAGTCTGCCCCAGTTCTTGGCATCCCACGTCTGCCGATATTTTTCCAGATGTGCGAGTGTAACTTGGTCAAGATAGACAAGGGCTTCCTGCTGGCACCACGGAGCGAACTGTCTTTCGAGTAGGGATACCAGATGTCTGACATAATCCCTAGTGACATTCTGCGATTCTTTTTCGCGGAGATATTGAGCCACTGCACCATCAACGCGGGCTCTGCCTTCATCACGTGCCAAGCTAGTGCCAGATGACATCTTTCGTGCCAGCTGTTCGGCTCGCTCCCATGATCGTGTCTTTGCGGAGAAGCGGCGTTGCTTGCCGTCATCGGAAAGCCATATCCACTTGCGGCACTTGCAGCGTTTCCAATAGCGGTCTGCTTTCTTCGGGCAGGTTTGGGAGTGGCGCACGTATGGTTGTGCATTCATTAGCGGCGAGTATACATCACGACACCACGTACAAAATACGTACAGTGTTATGCCAACCTATTGAAACTAAAGCTGTAAATCTTCCCGATCTAGGAAAACATAGTCAATATCGCAAAAATTGCTGGCGTTCTGCTCGCCCATAGGGTCTATAATTCCACATTAACAGCTATTTCCAAAGGTTCTGCGAAGGTCCTCGAAACTCGTTGTCGGAAACGGGGAGCGCATGCCATCTTCGTTGAACCTGTCTGGCGTCTTCGCTGACGCTATCGCCGAACACCTCACGATCATTCGCCAGTTCGTAACGCAGGAAGACGCGTTCGAGCGCGCCGCCGTCCGCATCACCGACTGCCTGCTGGCCGGCAACAAGATTCTTTGGTGCGGCAACGGCGGCAGTGCAGCCGACTCACAGCATCTTGCGGCTGAACTGGTGGGACGCTTCCGCCAGACGCGTCGCGCCTTTCCTTCCATTGCCCTTACCACCAACACTTCTGTTCTGACCGCCATTGCCAATGACTGGAGCTACGACGAAGTGTTCGCACGGCAGGTGGAAGCTCTTGGCCAACCGGGAGACGTCTTAGTCGGGATTTCGACCTCGGGAAACAGCAAGAACGTTTGCGCCGCTCTCGCGAAAGCGCGTGAACTCGGTGTCTTCACCGTGGCCATGACCGGCCAGAGCGGCGGCCGAATCGCAACGCTTGCGGATGTCTGCTTGCGCGTTCCCTCCACCGATCCGGCGCGCATTCAGGAAGGCCATATTCTTTGCGGGCACATTCTGTGCGAATGGATAGAACTTGCCACTTGTATCACCTACGCGGTGGCAGTCGAGGGAGGCGCACAGTGATCGCAAACTTGCCGGGCATTATCGCTCTCGTCGAGTCGGGATGGCGCAACGTTCGGGTGCTGGTAGTCGGCGACGTCATGCTGGACAAGTATATCTGGGGCGAGGTGGAACGTATTTCGCCCGAGGCGCCGGTTCCCGTGGTCCGCGCTACATGGCAGAACGAGCGACCGGGCGGCGCGGCCAACGTGGCGATGAACCTTGCCGGACTGGGCGCCTGCGTCACCGTCGCCGGGTTCGGTGGCGGCGACGACGAGCAGCAGAGATTGGAATCCATGTTGGCCGAGGCTGGAGTTGAGCCAGCTTTGACCCAGGTCCAGGCCATTCCGACAACCACCAAGCTGCGCATTTATTCCGGCAACCAGCAAATGATGCGGCTCGATACGGAGGCCGCGCCGTCATCTTCCGATGGCGCTTATGCCGACTTGCTGAAGGGCATATCCGCGGTGCTGCCGAACACTGGTGTCGTCGTGCTCTCCGACTATGCCAAAGGTGTTCTGACCGAATCCGTGTGCCATTCCATCATTGCCGAAGCCGGCAAGTTGGGCGTTCCCGTACTGGTGGATCCCAAGCACCGAGATTTTTCGCGCTACTGCGGCGCCACTACGATCTGTCCCAACCTGAAGGAGTTGTCGGCGGCTACCGGCGAGCTAGGCGCTGACATCGATCGACTGCTGGCTGCGGGCCAGGCCAAGCTTGGTTCGCTGGATATGGCGTTCATGGTGGTGACCATGGGCGGCAAGGGCATTGCCGTATTGCGCAAGGACTCGCGCCTGCACGCGCCCGCCGTCGTCCGCCAGGTTTACGACGTTTCCGGGGCCGGCGATACGGTCATCGCCGTCCTGGCGCTGGCCATGGCATGCGATGTCGAGATTGAGACTGCGGTTCAACTGGCGAACCTGGCAGCGGGAATCGTGGTGAACAAGGTCGGCACCGTTTCCATCCAGCGGGAAGAGCTGCTGGGCGCCTTGTCGCAAGAGCTGGCTCTGCACATGGACGAGAAAGTCTTGCCGTTGAAGCGGCTACTCTCCCGCGTGGCGATGTGGAGATCTGCCGGCGATCGCGTGGTGTTTACCAATGGATGCTTCGACATCCTGCACATCGGACACATTGCTTTGCTGGAGCGGGCGCGACGCAAGGGCGACCACCTGATTGTCGCCCTCAACAGCGACGAGTCGGTGCGCCTGATCAAGGGACCGTTGCGGCCCGTCGTGGGGGAACAGGAGCGCGCACGGATTTTCGCCGCGCTCAGCGCAGTGGACGCCGTGGTCGTGTTCAACGAAAGCACACCTTTGAAGCTGATCGAGGCGATTCGTCCCGACGTGCTGGTGAAAGGTGGCGACTACCGCGAAGAGGCTGTCGTGGGGGCGCGCGAAGTGCGGGGCTGGGGAGGGCGTGTCGAACTCATACCTTTGGTCGAAGGTATCAGCACGACACGCCTGATTGCGAAGGCCGCGCCGCAACGTTCATCGCGGCCGGCGTCATCCGCGGTCGTGGTGTGATTCATGGTGACTCGATTGACATCCCGCTTTGGAAGGAGTCGCCGCTGCCTAGAAATTCTCTCGCGTTTTGATTTTGAAGGGCGCGCCTTTAGGCGCGCCGTAAAGTGTAGTAACTCGCTGGTTTTAGCCACCGAGGGAACTCGCTTCCGGATCTGCAAAATTGGTGTTCCCCAGGGGCTAAAGCCCAAGCTCAAGATGCGTAATCGGCGCGGCTGAAGCCGCGCCCCTTCACAGGTTGGAAGGGAACGATGCTGCCACTCCTGTTCTTGTCCGTCCGTGTGCCGACAAAGTTGGCGATCTTCTGGCGCGCCCACCTGGCGCCCGCAGCCAGCAGCGAATATCCCCGCCGCGATGGGCTTTCGTTTCTTGTCATCCGGCTCGACGGGCTGGGGGACGTGGTCCTGACAACGCCTCTCTTCCGGGAACTGAAGCGCGCGTTTCCTAAATCGTCTTGCACAGTGGTGGTGCAGGAGGCCTTTCGCCAACTCCTCGTAACCAATCCGCACATTGACGAAATCATAGGTTTGCGCCCGTTACAGGCGGCGTGGCTACCGGCGCGGGTGCGAAGTCTGCTGTCGGTGCTGTGGCTGTATTGGGGCCGATTGCGGGGCAGGCGCTTCGACGTTGCCATCTCTCCGAGGTGGGATGTCGATGACCGCCTCGCGACCTTGCTGTGCTCGCTGGTCGATGCCCAGGACCGAGTGGGCTACAGCGAAACGGCGTCGCCTGCGAAGCGGCGGCACAATCGCGGGTTCGACGCGGCATTCAGCACCTGCCTTTCGGCGGGCCCCGTGCGACACGAAGTGTTGCGCAATCTTGAAATCGTAAAAGCCTTGGGCGGGAAGGTGGAGGACAGCAGGTTGGAGATTGGCGTCACCAACCGGGACCGTGAGTTCGCGTTGAAGTTGCTGGCGAACGTACCCCCCTCGAGCAATGTGGTTGCCGTCGGTATCGGTGGGCGTAGCGCCAGCCGCCGATGGCCACTGGAAAACTATGCGGAGAGCCTGACGCAATTGGCGAAAGAGCGGCCCGTGCAGCCGGTCATCGTTTGCTCGCGCGACGAAAGGGAAGAGGCTTGCAAGCTTGCGAAACGGTTGCGCGGCGACGCCATCATCCTCAGTGGCGTGCCCCTCCGTAAGGTGTGTGCCGTGCTGGAGCGCTGCGATCTTTTCATGGGAAACGACAGCGGAAGTGCGCATCTGGCCGGCGCGACGAACTGCAAGATCATCGTAATTTCCCGGCATCCGAGTGGCGGCGATCCCAACCATGCCAACAGTCCCGTCCGCTTCGCACCTTATTGCGATCAAGTGCGCGTTCTGCAACCGGCGGCAGGTTTGGAGGCCTGCAAAACGGAGTGCCTCTCTTCGGAGCCGCATTGCATCGGCGCTGTGTCGGTGGAGCAGGCGGTCGCGGTCGCGCGCGAGATGCTGCGGGGAGAGCCGACGTCCGTGGCTTGCATCCAGACAAATATGGTGCCTCCGCATAACGACAATTTGTGTCCAGTAAACAATCCAGCCGCCGCAAGTGCTCTCAAAAAAGCGGCAGAACTTTCCAAGGTCGGGAAGAGCAGGTCTGCGAGACTGCCTTGACAGGCTGTTAAGAGAATTATTTTCGAATCACCTGAGGGGCTAAAGCGCATGTGTGAGAACTAAACTTGGTATTTGCCGGTGGACTAGGGCGTGTTAACACTACTTAGATACCTGAGCGCTTCGACGATAAGAGCAAAGTGGAGGAAGCCGAGAAAGACCAGGTCGAGTTTGTCGAAGCGCGAGAAGATGCGACGAAAGCCTTTGAGCCGGCGGAACAGGCGCTC
>DATCCF010000165.1:0-12524 GCA_036511435.1 Terriglobales bacterium
TCAGCCCCAATTCATCAGCGCCGCCAACTCCCGCTCCGCTGAACCCCGCCAACCTAAATCTGATCTTCGTGGTAAGCGAGGATTTGGCTTACCAAGCTTCCGGGGACATCAATCCCAGCACGGCAAACCTCACCAATCAGGGTTTACAGCGGTCGCTCTTGATGGCCACGTTCCTGCAACAGAAGGTGATGGGGATGCAGAATGCGACTGGAGTTTACGCGCTCGAACCGATGACCCATTTGCAAACCGCAGGCAAGTATCCCGACATCGTCGCGCTGGAGACGATTCAGCAGTTCGCCATGCTGAATCAGACCACTATATCGTATGGGAGCAATCCGCCGGTTACCGCAAACAGTTATCCTGTCTTTGCATCGTATTCGTTAGAGTCCGAATTACCGGACGACGTTGCGCCGCCGCCGCCGGCACTCCTCTGCGCGGCTTGCCAGGGTCTCGACTTCCGCGACCAGAACGGCGACAACGAAGTTCTGGTCAGCGGTATCGTCAAGGCAAACGCGCCAGGGTTTTATGTTTTCTCGGCGCCATGGGAGACCGTGAGCGCAGTAATGGCGAACCTCAACCAGCGCCAAGGTTATAACCTGACCCTTCCGGCGAGCTATGTCAGTCCCAACTATATCTATGCAATTTCGATCGCGCCGTCGGGAAGCGCCAGCCTGGTTACCTACAACAGCTACCTGAGCCCGCCTTCCACCTACCCTGTGCTGCCCCCGCCGCCGCTGGTCAGCACTCCATGCAACACGGCGCAGACGCAGGCGTTTTTCAGCAGAACAGTGACCGGCGGTACTGATGGCGCCGTAATCCCGGCGGGGACCAACACCAACGAAACGGTTTACTTTGTCCGGCACGCGGACGCGCATCCCACGAGCGGGTGGGACAACGGCAACTATATTGGCGCGGGGCAGTGGCGCGCCCTGGATCTTCCGAACGCATTACGCAACAAAATCCATCCCACGCAGGTTTACGCCGTCGATCCGGCTGTCGGCAACCCGGGCGGTGACGGTAGTATCGCTTCGTCGTATGTCAGGCCTTCGTTGACCGTGGAACCGTACGCCATCGCCAACAACTTGCCCTACAAGCTGGCCGCCAGCGTCCCCGTTTTCTCCCAGAATCCGCCCCAGTTATCCACCGCAGCCAGTATTTATTTCTTTAACGGGGGCACGTTCTCCAACCAAACGATACTGGTGGGCTGGGAGCACGATCACATCCCACCGACCGTAAATGCGCTGCTCACGAGCTATCAACCCAACGTCCAACAAGCGCCCAATTGGCCGGACGATGACTACGACACCATCTGGACGGTGACGCTTGACGCCGTAGGCAACGTGACGGTGAACAACGGGATGTGCGAAGGCATCGATTCCACGGCGCTGCCGGCCACGCCTCCTCAATTCTGACCGTCGCTTACGATGATGGCCGCCTTCCGGACCATCACGCTCCAGCTGGGCGATGGCCGAGACGATCATAAGAAGACCTGTCCCGAGCGGCGAGGTGGGTAGCCGCGGTTTGCGCACCGTAGACGCGCCCGCGCAAGATTGAACATCCGCAACCAAAAAAATCCTCTCGGATTCGAGAGGACTGCAAATATAGAGATACAAAAGGCTAAGCTTTGGTAGTGGGTCAGTTTGATTTCCACAGGTGATGCGCGACTGCTGAATTCGTGGCATCATTGAACCGTGCCAAAACGAACCGAAAAAGCTCGTGATTTCTTCGCAATCGCCCGCCGCGTGGTTGAGCAAGCGATTGGCGAGCAAATGGACGGGTCTCCGCTCGAAGACCCCGACGCCGGAAAGAATCCCGCAGCCGTGGCGCTCGGCAAGCTCGGAGGCGCGAAGGGCGGTCGGGCAAGAGCCGCAAAGCTCTCACCTGCCAAGCGGAAGCAGATAGCGCGAAAAGCGGCCCGCAAACGATGGGGAAAGGACTAGTAGTCCTCTTCGTCTTCTTCTTCGTCTTCGGGATATTCAGTGGGCTGCTTCATCTCTTCAATATCAACATTGAAGTTGTAATCGGGTCGCTCCAGCGTGTCTCCAAACTTGTTATTGTCCAGCCACGACTCGAAATCCAAGTTGAGCTGCCTGACATCTGAAAGAGCCGCCTTTCTCTTCCACGAGAAAAACACACGAGCGATCTCCGCTGGAGAATCGAAGAGCGGATAATATCTGGCAAGGTGTCTGACCCCTTCCGGTGTAACGACATCCTGAAAAACAGGATGATTCGCCCGAACTTCGCGACCCTGAGGATCTTCCATATACGTCTCGCGCAGGGATCGGGCTATTAGGCGACAAAGTTGATCTCGCGGACTGATCGGAATCGGTTTCCAGAGGCCGGGTTGTTCGACTGCCCAATCGGCCACGAGATCGGGGCTTATGTCTGTGCCTTCATCGGGATGAGCATTCTTATAGCAATCAACGATGAAGTTCATTTTCTTATTGCCACGCTTTGGCCTGAGTATTACTTGAGCCACTGTTTACCTCACAAAGCTTTGGGGTGGCATTTGGTTCCACCCGTCTGTTAAAGCGGTTGACGTTACGATCTCACGCACCTTGACCAAGAAAGGCCGCAATGCGCTGTAACCAAGTTCCTTGCGGTGCTGCAACTGCCCAACAACGATTCCAGGGTGAATTTTCACTTTATTGGCGAACTGTATTACCCGTTCGCGTGGATACAATGGGCCGACTCGACGGATGAAGGAATCGAGTTCGGCGGTCGGAATCAAGGCATTAGCTGCGTGTTGATTAGCGCGGCTCTCCGCCTCATCCTCTACAAGCCTGACTGCAACGCCGTTTATGCCATCTACCAAGTCAATATCGACGGAGGCATCGTCATTCAAGACGTGCGCCACCTCGTGCATCAGCGTGAACCAAAAACCATCAATTCGGTCATGTCTGATTGAGACAGCGATAACAGGCGACGAATCAATCCACAGCGTTGCTCCGTCGATCTGACATCCCGACAGTGGTTCAATTACGACAAAACGGATTCCGTACTCGCCTAACACTTTGGCAACATGTCTTGTCTCTTTCGGGAAGGCTGCCAGTTCGCGCAGCCGCTTTTCGAGCGGTCTCGCAACTGCCGGATTGAATGCTCTAACCGGAAGTAACTGTGCAAGCTGTCGAGCACGAAAGCACCATGCCTTCTCAGCAGAATTTAAGTTTGGAATCCGGTCTATCCTGCGGGCCGCGACAGGAAGACGCACTTCTTCGAGCAAGGGATTCTTGCCGTAAAACTTCGTCAACTCTGCTTCAAGTTCGGCAGGACTTATGGTCACCGAAATCCAGCCGCGCTTCTGCATCTCGCGGACGGGAGCGAGATCATAGAGTTTCGCCAATTTGCCCACCTGTGCCAAATCCGTCTCTGGGCTTAATGCAGATAGGCGAAACAAACCATCCCATTTGATCCACTCTTCAGGAGTGTTCCCGAAAGCAGCAGCAAACCGCACGGCGGACTCCGCGCTGATATTGCTCTTGCCAGAGAGGATCATGTAAATCGTTTGGCGGCTGATTCCAGTGATCGTAGCCAATTCATCGTGAGTCCAACCTTTTTCCGTCATCAGTTGGCGCAGTATCTTACCGGGGTGGATTGGGTTCATATTGAAGAGTTGCGGGTAATCGTCCATAGCAAAACCATCATACAGTAAGCGTGCTATGATGTAAAGAGATTCTTTACATTTCTCTTGACAAGGCATAGCCGTTCAAGCATAATGGTCAGTATGAACAAGCTAGACAGTTCCCGTCGCTCTCAGGTTGTTCGGTGCTTAATCGAGGGTTGCTCGATTCGCTCCACAGTTCGCATGACTGGCGTTGCGAAGAACACCGTCACAAGGCTCCTCGTAGACTTGGCTGAGGCTTGCGCTGACTATCATGACCGTAACGTGCGCAATGTGCGAGTCCGCCGCTTGCAGTGCGATGAAATCTGGCAATTTGTCGGAGCGAAGAAAAAGAACGTGACTCCTGAGCAAGAAGAAAAGGGATGGGGCGACGTTTGGACGTGGACAGCAATCGATGCCGACACAAAGCTGTGCGTGACCTACTATGTTGGAGATCGGGGAAAGCATTCGGCCTACAACTTCATGTGCGATGCTGCGAACCGCATCGTTGGCCGCCCGCAGATAACCACGGATGCGCACAGGCCATACCTACAGGCCATCGAAGACGCGTTTGGAACGGAAGTAGATTACGCACAGTTGCATAAGATTTTTGGCGCTTCGACTCCCGACGCATCGCGCTACAGTCCTGCGGCCTGCATCGGTTGCGATATGAAAACCGTGATGGGAAACCCCGATCCCAAGCATGTCAGCACGTCATTTGTGGAGCGCCAGAATCTCAGCATGAGAATGGGAATCCGGCGCTTCACGCGCCTAACAAATGCATTCTCCAAGAAAGTTGAGAATCACACGGCATCGGTAGTGATTTGGTTCATGTACTACAACTTCTGCCGCGTTCATCAAACGATTCGGGTCACACCAGCAATGGAAGCTGGAATCAGCGATCACGTTTGGAGCCTTGAGGAAATGTGCGGCTTGTTGCCGAAAGCTGAATCGGCAACCAAGCGAGCGGAGAAGAATCTGCTACTGAAAGCACTCGCAGGGGAGTAATATTTCCCCGTAGACAGAACGGCCCGCTGGCAGGCGGGCGTTTTGCCGTTTGAATTGTCGCGTCGGGCAACGCTTTGCAAAGCGTATCAGGTGGAGTGTGCCCGATGCAAGCGTCCTGCTGTAGTCTCGGTGTTTCGCAAGGTGTGGTCCTGGCATTTCCGTTTTATTCGGAGTCCGATGTGCCATCTGTAAATGAAAAAGTGGCAATCTTGGAAGAAAGAGTCTCGAATCACATAAAGTTCTTCTGGGTTGTCGTTGCTTTTGGCTTTGCATGGCTTGGGGCAATTACGGTATTGGTGTACCACACCAATACGACAGTTGGTCGGGTCGAGAAGGCCCAAGCGGATGCGCCGACCCGAATCGTTGCAGGATTGCTCAACAATCTGAACGTACCCACGGCTCAGATGACAGTCAACCTCGAAGCAGTATCGACAGTATTACAGAACTCAAGAGTAGGACGGATAAAACCTGATCGCACCTCATTAAAGACCGTGGCGGACAAGATTTCTGATGTTCAGCGCCAGTATCCGGATTTGATCCAAGCTTGGCAGGCAACTGGGGCGTTCATTGGTTATAAGTCTGAAGCAATCGCTCCCGACCTGTCGAAAGTCCTCAGTGTTGCTAATCACCCAAGCTGTGAAGAAAGAATGGATCCGGATGGATGGACAATATCCAATTGCGAAACGTCATTAGAAGATGTGGCTCTAAGAATCCGGAATACTCGCATCAACGGGAAACCCGCCACATTTAAGTTTGTGAACTGCATTATGCACTACAGCGGTGGACCGCTCCCCGGTTACCAGTTGACGTTCTACAACTGTATACTCCGATTTCAGGTACAGACGGTTCCGTCGAGAGAGGCCATGATTGCAATGCAGCAACTCACGACATCTGAGAGCGACAAGCTGAGCATCAGTCTCGGTTAGCCCCCCTGTGGAAATCAAACTGACCCACTACCTAAGCTTTGGTAACCTTGCCGCTGCGCAGGCAACTGGCGCAGACCCGCATGCGCTTGTTGCCCGTCTTGGTTTTAGCGTGTACCGGGCGCAGATTGACGTTCCAGCGCCGCCGGGTGACGTTATGCGCGTGACTGATGTTGTTACCGAATTGCGGGCCTTTGCCGCAGATTTCACAAACTTGTGCCATGAGTAACTCCAGAAAATTGCCGAATCGGCTGGGTAAACATCTATGATACCTGACCGACCCGATTTCCGGCAACTTACGCTCCTTAGTAGTGTGGCGCGACACCTGGACTATCAGCATCTGAAGCAGAAATCCTTGAAAGGGCACGGCTTCAGCCGTGCCGTTACGTGGGCTTGGAGTTGGGCTTTATAGATCGCTGCACAAGCAATGTTCCATGTGGGTCGTTTGGAATTGACGCTGCTGAAATTGTCATTACGAGCGAAGCGAGGAATCTGCTGTTGTTTGCGCCTGGAACGACGGATGGGGAAAACAGCAGATCCCTCACGGCCTGAAGGCCGTTCGTGATGACAACTCAGGGCTAGCGAAAACCGGACATAACTTATGCAGCACTCAATGGCCCCTGAGGGAACTCGCACTTAGTCTCAAACACCGAAGTCCCTCAGTGGCTAAAGCCCATCATCAGGAGCCAGCTTACGGCACGGCTGAAGCCATGCCCCTTCAAAGCGCGAGATCCTCATGAATAATTCGGTTGAAGCGCCGCGAAGTGCAGAACCGCGTCACGGGTTGTACCGGCCACCGCGTCACGAACAGTCCGCCACTGCTCCTTGACTGCTGACACCTGACCCCTCTCCGAGTGCTACACTGCGCGCAGTGACAAAAGAACTCCAGAGTTCCGGCACTGCTAGTGACAGCGAAGTTGTTGCGGCCGGCACGCTTTACCTGGTCGGCACACCGATCGGCAATCTGGAA
Source organism: Terriglobales bacterium (assembly GCA_036511435.1). Taxonomy (GTDB): domain Bacteria; phylum Acidobacteriota; class Terriglobia; order Terriglobales; family Acidobacteriaceae; genus Bog-257. The sequence continues at coordinate 6,503 of DATCCF010000165.1, forward strand.
GACATCACGCTGCGCGCTTTGCGAACCCTGAAGGAAGTGGACCTCATCGCCTGCGAAGATACGCGGCAAACGATGAAGTTGTTGAACCACTACGGCATCGAGAAGCCCACCGTCAGCTATCACGAGCACAATGAGCTTACCCGCGCGGCCGAACTGGTCGTGCATCTCGAACGCGGCGACAACATTGCCATGGTGAGCGACGCCGGCATGCCTGGCGTAAGCGACCCCGGCTATCGGCTGGTGGCGCTTGCGATACGACATCACATTCGCGTCGTGCCCATACCCGGGGCGTCGGCATTTTTGTCGGCTCTGGTGGCCAGTGGCTTGCCCACCGATTCCTTTCACTTCGGCGGCTTTCTTCCTGCAAAGGAAGGCGGGCGTCGCACCGTGCTGGAGGTCATCCGTACTTCACCACGTACTCAAATCTTCTACGAGGCGCCGCACCGCATTGTCGAGACCCTGCGCGATATCGTGGACACTCTCGGGCCGGAACGCCACGTCGTGATCGCACGCGAGGTGACCAAGCTGCACGAGGAATTCCTTCGTGGACGCGCCGAGAGCGTGCTGACGCAATTGGAACAGCGCGGGGACATCCGGGGTGAGATCACCTTGCTGATCGGCAAAGCAGAGGACAACGTTGCGGCGCACCCATCAACCAAGACCATTGCGAAGCGGATTCGTGAACTGATGGCGGCTGAACAGCTCGACGAGAAAGCAGCGCTGAAGCAGGCGGCCAGGGAGTTCGGGCTTTCCAAGAGCGCGACCTACCGGGAGTTTCAGAGAGGCAAGTGATCGGCGGACAATGCCGCAGCAAACCTGGGACCCGGCGCAACACCGGCAAACCGACACCCCTCCCGCGACATTTGACAAGCGGGACAACCATACTCAACAATAGCGGGCACGTTAGTAGTTGGGCACCGGCATAGGTCCACCAGTTCGCACCCCCCTCACGCCGAATGTCCAGGGCAATCCTCATGGCGAAGATCCTCTGCGTTGATGACGAACCGAATATTGTTACCTTGAAGGCTGCCATTCTCGAGGCCGCCGGGCACCAGGTAACCTCCGTCACTTCCGCGCACGAAGCGATCGAAAAGCTGCAACTCAACAGCTACGACGTCGTGGTCACCGATTGGCGGCTGGGCGACTCCAGTGGTCGCGCGATCGTTCAGGCTGCCAAGATGTATTCCGCCATGCCGGTGGTGGTGGTGTCGGGCTACGTAGCCGAAGCCTTCCAAGCTGCTGAACCGCTGGCTGACCTCTACCTGGAAAAGCCGGTCAATCCTGAGGAACTGGTGACGATCGTCAATGAACTCCTCAAGACCAGCGACCGCCCGCAATAAAATAAACGCTGCTGGCTAGCTAGGCGCCATTGGCCAACCGCGGTGCCGGCAGCATGCCTGCGGCCTGCGAAAACAACCAGCGTGCAATGCGGAGGCTTTCAGTGGATGGAAGAGGATGGAGCAGGGGGGACCTTGCGATCCGCGTCAACACTTTGCGACACCTGCGGACGCGCCGACACCACCGCCACCGATGCCGTCGCCTGCGCCAGAATCCGGTGATGAACCACAAACAGCGCCAGTTCCAATCGGTCGGAGACCCCGATTTTGTCGAAGATGTTGCGCAAAGCGTTCTTGATCATTTGTTCGCTGGTGTAGAGCTGCAAGGCGATTTCGCGATTCTTGTATCCCTGCACCACAGCGGCAACGATACGCAGTTCCCTGTCCGAGAGGCGGTCCCGCACTCTGGCGCCGACCAGGTCCTCGCTGACATCGGCATCCTCCGGGTTCGGACCTTGCAGAAATGACTGGCCTCGCGACAGCCGCCGCACCGCCTCGACCGCGATGTGGCCGTAGGCCGAACGGTAGATGACGCCCTGCACTCCCATGCGCATGAAGTCAGATGCACGTTCGCCATTTTCCGCCAAAATGAGCACCGCGATACGATGAATCGAAGTAATTTCTTGAATCGCGGGGAGTGAAGAAAGAAAGTTGGTCGAGAGAATCAGGACATGCGACCGAAGCTTCTCCAACGCGTTCAGTAACTGCTCCGATGACTGCGGCTGACCAACAATGCGCATGTCTTCCTCCACCGCCAATACCTTGGCAATCCCGGCACGAAAAATGGCTTGATGGTCAGCGATGATGACGTTGATCATACTTGCAACGCGCTGCGGTTCTGCTTTGCTTTCCTGGTGGGAGTCCGAATTGAAAGCAGAGGGACTGACCAGGCCTCTCCAGAGCGGAGGCAGGCTCGACTCAGGTCTTATACCACGAATGTACGGCCTAATGATAGAGTTTTTAGCCACTATTTGGGATTGGAAGATATGACAAAAGTGGTGGATAGCTCAAAGCAAGAGCCCCGTAGGCCATCCTGACTCGTCGTTGCGAGAGCAAGTCGCACGTAGCGGGTCCGGTAGCGAAGTGCCAACGAAGGCAAGTCTGGACCGCCCTGGAACTATTCAGTAAACCCCTGGCGGCTGGCGACTCGTCACGGCTGGCTTGTATGATCGAAATTGGGTGGCTACAACCTTTACATCTTCTCGTGTCGAGACCCGGCCCAATTGGGCTGAAGTTTCTCTTCCCGCCTTGCGTCACAATTTCCGGGTGTTGCAAAAGCATGTGGGCTCCGATGTCACCATCTGCGCGGTAGTGAAGTGCGACGCCTACGGACACGGCGCCCCGGGGTGCGCGCTGGCGCTGGAGCAGGAAGGCGCAAAGTGGTTCGGGGTAACGTCCACCGATGAGGGGGTCATCTTGCGGGAGGCCGGCATCGCCGGATGCGTGTTGGTGATGTGCGGTGTATATCGAGGAGAAGAGGACGACGCCCTGCGCCATTCGCTTACGCCTGCGGTGTTCCGTCTGCAGGACGCAGAAGCGCTGGCCCAGGCGGCCATTCGGCAGCGGCTGACTTCGCGGGTTGCGATCCATCTGAAAATCGATACTGGCATGGCGCGTCTGGGTCTTGCTTTGGCCGATCTGGAGTCGTTCGCCGAAGGCATCCAGCGCCTGCCGCAGATCGAATTAGAAGGCGTGTTCAGCCATCTCGCCTCGTCGGAGGTGCTCGACGATGAGGCCACACAGCGGCAAATTGAGCGCTTCACCGCGGCGTTGCGGACGCTCGCCGCATACGGTCTGCATCCCCGGTTGCGCCATCTTGCCAATACCAGCGCGGCCATCGAGCGTCCCGATACCTGGCACAATTTCGTGCGGCCCGGCTTGGCGCTCTACGGATACGAACAGCAACCGTGCTACGGCGATGGTTCGCCCGCCACGGCGCTCCCATTGCCGCTGCAGCCGGTATTAGCATGGAAAACGCACGTCATCGCGGTTCGTGACGTGCCCGCCGGGCAGGCGCTGGGATACAACGGGGCCTATAAAACGCTGGCGCCGGCACGCATCGCCACCGTTTCCGTCGGTTACGGTGACGGACTGTCGCGCAGGCTCTTCGGAAACGGCGAAGTGCTTCTGCGTGGACAGCGCGCACCGATGCGTGGGCGCATCTCGATGGACCTGACCTTGGTGGATGTGACTCACATTGCGGGCACCGCGATTGGCGACGAGGTGACCCTCATCGGTCGCAGCGGCGCGCAGGAGATCACGGCGCGCGACCTGGCGCGCTGGGAGGGCACCGTGGTCTACGAGACGTTGTGCAATCTCACCAAGCGCGTACCCCGGCGCTACGTGAAGTGATTTGGGTGGAGCACCCCTTCACAGGCTGCGGAAAAAGTCGGAAATCTGCTCGGGTGGTGCGGGCCTTCAGGCCCGCATTAAGCAGTTATCTGTGAGAATCGGCTTTAGCCGCTGAGGTACCTCGCTTCGAAAACACCGCTAACCACGCACGTATTAGCGATATCGGACCACGTACCCGGGGCCTAAAGGCCGAGTTCTCATCAGCTCCTTGACGCGGCGCTGAAGCGCCGTACTACCCGAACATCTCTTTTTTTCGCAGCCTGTTCAGGCGTGCATACCAACGCCGCAGAAATTCTCACACCCCTCTCACGCCAGCCGGTAGAAGCTCAGCGATGCGTCACCCTGATCCAGTCTCCGATAGCGCACAAGCGCGCCGAAACGTTCACCGGGATCGAACTTCTTTTCATGCTCAGCGATGACCAGGCTCGTCGGCTGGAGCAGCCGCGATTGCGACAGATAACCGAGCGTGCGCTCGTAGCTGCCGCGCATGCGGTACGGCGGATCGAGAAAACAGTAGTCGCAGACCACGCCGGTGCTCTCCAAGAGTGGCAGCGCTTGCGCGACGTCGCGCTCGTGCAATTCAAACGCATCGGGGACCGCAAGCGGATCCAGATTTTCCCGCAGCAGCCGTGCGTGCTTCTTCGCCGATTCCACAAAATACACCTGGCGCGCCCCGCGACTCAGCGCCTCGATCCCCACCGCGCCCGTCCCGGCATACAGGTCGAGCCACACGCTGTCCTGAAGATTCCCTGCGGCGGCGAGCACATCGAAGAGCGTTTCCCGCAGCCGGTCGCTGGTGGGTCGCAGATCGAGACCCGCTAGCGAACGCAGGGGACGGCTCTTAAACTGTCCGGCGATGATGCGCATGGTCAATTTCCATTCGTAAATTTCAGTCAAGCGGTCAGAACTACAGCCGATAACTCGGCAAACGATACCGATTGCGTCAATCTCCAACTCGTTCCGCGGCCTGAATGCTGAGTGCTGAACGCTGAATGCTGCCCCATAAAGTGTATAGAATGAAAGTGGAGGCCGGCGCAGTGCAATGAGAAGTTGGTCGATTCCCGCGGGACGATTGTTCGGAGTGGATATCCGCATCCACCTCACGTTTGTTTTTCTGCTGGCGTTTGTGTGGTTCACTCAATCGGTGACCATGGGCACGGCCGGCGCAATGCGCGGTCTGGTGCTGGTTGGAATAGTTTTCGGCTGTGTTGTGCTGCATGAATTGGGACACGCGGTAGTGGCCCGCCACAACGGTGTGGCCGTGCGATCCATCATTCTGCTTCCCATCGGCGGCGTCACCCTGATGGAAGACATGGGGCAGCACAACGCCGATCCCGCGCGCGACATCCGCATTTCCGCCGCTGGCCCAGTGGTCAATCTGGTTAGCGCCGCAGTGTCCGGTGCATTCATCCTGGCGTTTTTGCCGCAAGTGAATCTGTGGGCACAGCCTTTCGTTCACGCCAATAACCTGCCGCGCAGTTTGTTCTGGGCGAATGTGTTTCTGGGCGGCTTCAATCTCCTGCCTGCCTATCCCATGGATGGCGGACGCATCCTGCGCGCGCTTCTCGCCGAGCGCATGGACTATGTACGCGCCACCCGCCGCGCGGTTGCCATCGGGCAAGGTTTCGCCATAGTTTTGATCTTCGTCGGAGTATGGAACCCCTGGCTGATGTTAATTGGCTTCTTCCTCTTCGTTGGGGCGCAACTCGAAGATCGCTCGGTTGTCTTCCAGTCCGTCCTGGAGAGCGTGCGCATGGAAGATGTTATGCTGACCGGCTTCTCCACTCTTTCACCGGCCGATACCCTGGAGGACGCGCTCCAGAAAGCGGTGCACACTTTGCAAGATGACTTCCCGGTGGTCCGCGGCAGCGACATGATCGGGGTCATCAGCAAGCAGCGTATTGTTCAGGCGCTGCGCGTGGGCGGCAACGGATACGTGCAGTCGGCAATGGTGCGGGCCTTCGAAATTGCGCAGGCTGGCGATTCACTGGCGACAGCCTTCCGCAAGCTTGGAGGACGCGGACTCAGCATGATTCCCGTAGTCGACCAGCAACGGCTGATCGGCATCGTCACCATGCAAAACCTGATGCACAGCATGACCCTGCTGGCGGAGACACGGCGGTTGCGGAAGCAGCAAGAGGCGGGGAACTAGGTCACTTTAGGAATTGGTGTAGTCGTGCCAAGGTACGGGCAGAGCGGCGCTTCTTGGATTATTCACGAGGAACTCACGCTTTGAAGGGGCACGGCTTCAGCCGTGCCGTTAGCTGTGCGTGGAGAGTTGGGCTTCAGCCCCTGAGGGAATTCGCCCGCCGCGGCGGGTGTCAACACCGAAG
>DATCCF010000166.1:0-11238 GCA_036511435.1 Terriglobales bacterium
AGAGCGGTTTAGTTATTTGTGTAGTCTAGGTGCCGCCGGCTGAAGCCGGCTCGGAGGTGAAGGATCAGCGGGAACGCGGCGCTGAAGCGCCGCTCTACCCGTGCTCGCTCGACTACAGTAATTCTTAAACTGCTCTAGCCCGCTAACAACGCCGTTTAGGTTGAGCTTGCCAAAAGGTCCGCCTTCGAAAGTGATTGGTGGGGCCGCCTGTAGCGGGCCCGTCATTGCAGGGGTGGGGAGCGGGCTCGGGGCCGGAGGCGAGGCCGATTGGCCGACTGTCTGCTGCTGGTCCGCTGACTGCGTGGCTGGCGCGTTTACACCGTCCGACAACGGCTGAACCATCGGCTGCGGCTGCTGTTCGTCTGAGTTTGGGGGTGGGCCTCCCTGCTCCTGAGCCACCAGCGACCCCGAAGATATTGCCAGCACCACCAGCAGAATCGCGGCAGTTTTGTTTTGCAGCAGGAACTCGGCCATCTGTTGTTCGAGATGGATCAGCCACCTCCGTCCGGCCGTGAACTCAACAGCCTCGGTTGTGCTTACCTTGCGGACGACTGGCGCCTTCCGTAGTGATCGCCGCGGACGCGAGCATTGGAACAGGAACACTGCGAAGAACAACAAACTTGCGACGCAAACAACAAAAAACAGAACGATCATGACTTCCCTTCCCATGCGTGTGGTCCCGCACGGTTCTGGCAATCCAATTGGAGCACTTCACTAATAAATTCCGGCTAAAGAGTTCGTAAATTTTTTATAAAGACCCAAAAGGGAAATTGGTAATTGATTCAAAGACTGGAGTCTGACGGCTGGGACCGTTGCGCGAAATGCTTTTCCCGCGACCTTCGGTACAAGACTCCTTCGAGTGACGCATCGTTATCCAGCACCCCGGAATGACGAACGCCGTTGATGAAGAACGGGGCGAACTACCACTTCCGTGGAGACAAGGTGCGCCGACACGTCTGGTCGCGCCGTTTCGATACCGAGCCTGCGACAGGGCTGCATTTCTGGAATAAGGCGCTAGATCTAAGCTTTGGACGGTAAAAGCATGGGGGGACTTACAAATTCTTTATGCAAGATTTATTCGATCTTTACGCGACTCGATGTCCAATCAATTGTGCGCAGAAAGGCGCCCAACAAGACATGTCAACCCAGGAAGTTTTCGTTCAGCAATTCGCCAGATTGTTCCATCACTATCGCGAGGCCTTGTCGCCGGAAGCGGAACAGGAAAGCGCAACATTGAACTCGGTTCCGACCGACGAACGCCGTCGCTTGGTTGCGGCCGCGCGCCTAGCCATCCTCGAACTGGAAACCAATGCTCGCATGGAAGATGACTCGCGTCGCTATTTTGCCAAACCGGGAGAGGCAGAGTGGGGATGCTGAGCCAGCTCCTAATGACAGCTCGACTGTGGGCACAGCAGGAACCATGGGCCGCGTTAACAGCAAGCTTTAGACCTGCGTTGAGACTGTTGTCGATGATCACGGGAATCAGCACCCGGCGTGTTTCAAATTGATTTCCGAGCAAGATGTCTGGCTGTGCTGTTCGGAGGTGCAATGTGGCAACCGCAAAAGCAACGGGGCACATCGTCACTACTCCGTACCCCGAGTAGCTGAATTTCAACCTGAGGTCTTCGAGACAATCTCCAAAAGTCCATCCGGTGTCGTCGCATACTGGAGCAGCTTGAATCCGTCGTCGTTCCTTTCAACGCTGAACGTGCAATTTACGAAAGTCACGTTGTCAAAGCGCAACGGGCCACCTCGATAGATGATGCGCGAATTTACAAAAATCACATCGTGCCACTGCAACTCGTCGATGTGTTGTTTACAACCTTCTACAATTGCGCCCGTGACGATGAAGGACTTAGTGGGTGGAAACCACTCTTGTTTATCGCTGCTGCAAACTAAATGCATGTAGTTTGATAAACTCCCGACATCCACTTGACCAAGTGTCGATCTATAGGCCGCGAGCTGCTGTTGCAGATTAAATGCTTCTATTCTTAAATCTCCTCCCTTGTTATGCAACTTGGCAATACTCTTAGTCGCATCAACGAAGAAAGCTGGATCAACAGCCATATCAGATTGTGCAGCAGCCGCGATCAAAGTCTCAGCTTTGCGAGTAGCCTTAGTGGCGGCTTGAACTTTGCCATGCTCAACATCATAGACCGCTCTCATCAGATCGTCTTGAGCTGCAACGTCCTTGGCTGTCAAGCTGAAATCATGGGTATTAGCAATCAAGAGCGCCACAACCACAACACATGAAGCGAATCCCAGGCTGATTCCGTAAGACCTCGGAATTGAGCTGGCCTTCGGGTGAGACACCACAGCATGGGATATAAGGCCCACGACCAAAACCACTGCACCGAGTGTCAAGGCCTCTTGCGTAACCTCTGTCCCGGCACGTCCGAGGGCAATCTCGTTAAAGGCTCCATATATGAATATGACCAGCGCTGCAATGGAGTACGTTCCCCATCGGTAAGACGTGCGCTGGAAGAAAAAGTCGAACAATGTGCTGTGTTCGGCAGATGCCCCGCGCTGTGTGTTACTACTAGAACTGACTAACATTCTTCTTGATCCCCCGCCAAAGTCCGACGACCGTTTTTGCGATCAAATCCAGCAAAAATATGAAGAGGATTGCCAGATAAGCCCAGTAGTGAAGCGTCTCAAACGTGTCCAATCTCTCCTTGGGATAGCCAAATCTGGCCATTGCGTGAAGAGCAAGAAATACTACGAACAGCACAAAGAGCATCAAGAAAAAAAGACATGCGTCGCCCACGATTGCGATCATCCTGTCACGTATGTCGGCCCAGGTTGACGCTGCAAAGTGGCTGAGATCGCTTTCTTTTAACATTGGCTCAAGTGGAATATTATCAAACCGCACATCCTACGAAATCGTACAAGCCGGATCCGACTCTGGAACTGCCTTAGAACCCGGGCGGCCGCTCGCTGGCCACGTTGAACGTACGCTCCAGCGCCAAGCCAGCTTGCGCCAGAGTTCCCTCGCAAAAGAGCTGCCCGATCAAGGTGACCCCATGGGGCACGCGTCGCGGTGGCGAGAACTTCGGTAACGGATGGGCGGGATCAGGGGCCCAGTCGCTGCGGGCCTCGGACACCTCGACAAAGCCGGCGCGCAAGGTTAGCGAAGGATGCCCGGTGAAGTTGGTGATGGTGAGCATTTCGTCGCGCAGCGAAGGCACGAGGAGAAGGTCCACTTGGGAGAAGACGCGCTCCATCTCCATGGCCACTTTGCGCCGCAAGCGGTCGGCCTGGACGAAGTCCACCGCCGAGAGGAACCGTGACTGGCGGAAAGTGTTGGGCCACGCGTCGGGTACCTGCATCTTGAGCTGGTTCAGCCCGCCGCTAAGCGTCAACTCCTCGAAGGCGGCTGCCGCTTCGGCGAAGAGGATTAGGAAGAGCGAATCATAGGGCCAGTTGGGGATAGCTACCTCCCCTGGGACCATACCCACTTTCTTAACCGCTTCCAGAGCGGCGCGATCCACGTCGGTGGCGGGGTTCTGCTTCATCCATTCGGGGAAGTAACCCACGCGCAGTCCCTGCACACTCGCATTGGCATTGAAATCTAGTTTGCTGGGTACGCTTGACACGTCGCCCGGGTCGGGGCCAGAGATGGTGTTCAGCACCAGCATTGTGTCCTCGACGCTGCGAGCCATGGGGCCTAGTTTGTCCAGCGACCAGCAGAGCGTCATTGCGCCGGTACGCGCGACACGGCCGAAGGTAGGCCGTAGTCCCGTGACTCCGCAACGCATGGAGGGACTGACAATGCTCCCGCCGGTTTCGCTCCCGATTGCGAAGCCTACCAATCCTGCTGCCGTCGCCGAGCCCGGACCTGCGCTGGAGCCCGACGATCCTTCCTCCAGCAGCCACGGGTTCATGGTCTGGCCCCCGAACCAGATGTCATTGAGCGCCAGCGCGCCCAAACTCAACTTGGCGACCAGCACCGCCCCCGCATCGTTGAGGCGCTTGACGACGACCGCGTCCGTCGTGGGGATGCGATTCCGAAAAGGCTCGGCGCCATAGGTCGTGGGAATGCCTGCCGTGTCCAGAAGGTCTTTGGCGCCCCAGGGGATCCCGTGCAGCGGCCCGCGATACTTGCCCGCGGCGATTTCGCGGTCAGCGTTTTTGGCCTGGGTAAGCGCCAGTTCGCGGGTGAGCGTGATGACGCAGCGCAGCTTGGGATTGAACTGCTCCAGGCGCGCGAGGTAGAGGCGAGTGAGTCGCTCCGAGCTGAGCCTTCGTTGCTGGATCCACAGCGAAAGCTGGGTTGCGGGCGCGAAGGCAATGTCTTCATCATTCTTGGGCAACGGCCCGGGATCTGTCTTGCTCCGCACAAATTGCTGGCTTGCCGGACCGCCCTTTTCGCCGGGCAGTACCGGGTTCCATCGCGACCCTGGCGCAAGCGTCGCTTCCAGCGCCACTTTGTGCGGTCCCACCCTTCTCTCATAGAGCGGCGCCATGGCGCTACGCCAATTGCCGGCCGCCAGGGCGAGCTCCTCGGCGGTCAATTCCACTTCCACAAGCTTTTCAGCCTGGGCAAACGTCGCAGGCGATACCTCCGGTCCGACCGGTGGTGCAGTGCCGAAGGCCGGAGGTGCGCCCGGCGGCAGCTCAGTGGGGTTTTGGGTTTGACCGTAAGACGCGACGGCCGCCCCTAACAGGGCTAGAGGTGTGTGGGTCAAGAATTGTCTGCGCGATTTCATCATGTCTCTCCTGCAACGTATGCTAGCTGGGTTCGAAATTCGAACTGCGTTTCACTTGGCAAGATACACCACCCTGCAAGCCACTGGAGGGCCGCGGCTTGAGATGAGGAACCGGCGTCGTGGTACAGATGCGATACTAGGGCATTCCAGAGTTGTTGTATCCAGTGATGGGTGGAGTACGCCCGCCGAGGCGGGCTGCGGAAAGAGTCCGCGCACAATCCGGGGAGTGTACTTCTGGGTGGGAGCCCCCGCATTTATGCGGGGGAAGGAGCGCTTCAGCGCTCCAGGAAACGTTCGACTTCGATCCTGCGCTTTAGCGCCGGAAGGGAGAAATCCCGGGGCTCAAGCCCATCTTAAAAATGCAACGCTTTTCCGCTGGACTGAAGTCCATCTCCCCCCCGGATACACCAACTCAGAATCTGCTCTAAGCCGACTCCGGCGTTCTCCAGCACGTCTCGCCCACATGGAGCCTGTGATACGATTCCGATCATCTGCATGAGTGGCAATGCCGTGTCGTTCGGGATGTGTCCTCTCGAACTCGAAGCGGCACTACCGCTGGACATTCAAAGATCGCTTTTATGCGTCCTTCACAGATCCGCGTTTTCATCCTTGCATTAGTGGCGTTGGCATTTATCGGTTGGGCGGTCCCGACGGCCGCCAATTTCATCATTGAGTACAACTGGTGGAAAGAGGTCGCACAGGTCAATACGTGGGTCAGCATGCTGTGGTACAGCATTGCTCCCGCAGCGGTGGGCGCCCTGGTGGCCTTCATCGCATTTTACGTGGCCCATGCGCGTGGTTTGCACTTCGCCGGAATTCGTCAACGCGATTACCCTCGATACTCGCGCCTGATTCCCGTGGGCCTGGCCCTGTTGGCGATGTTGTTCGCATCCGCTTCGATTGACTTCTGGACGGTCATGCGCTTTTTCGGGTCGCGTGGTCTCACCGCCCCTCCCGACGCTTGGCAGGACCATGTTTTTTCGCACGCCTTGCCGTTTTACCTGTTCGATCTGCCTTTCTATTCGGACTTACTGGGATTCCTGTTCGTGGTGGCGATACTCTCCGCCCTGCTGTTCTGGGTCACGGCCCGTGGATGGCAGTTGTTCGAACGGGTCCGCTACCGACTGATCGATCGGCCAGCAGGACCTATCAACATTGGGGACTACTTACGGTTGCCGGGCGCCACGCGCACCCCTTTTTTCCGCATCGTTGCAGTGATCTTATTGCTGGGTTTTGCGGCCTGGGTTTATCTGGGCAACTATGAGCTTCTGTTCAACCCTCACGCCTTCATGACTGGCGCCGATTACGTGGATGAAAAGGTTACTCTTCCTCTGCGCTGGCTCCTCATTATTTCCGCTTTCGCGGCGCTGCCGCTTGTGTGGTTGTCGAAGTTCAAGCAGGCGGTCGTCCTGGTGATGTCCTGTTTTGTCCTGCAATTGGCCTTGCCGGCCATTGTTCGCGCCGTCTACGTGCGCCCGAATGAGATCTCGATCGAACGGCCCTACATCGAGCGCCACATCCAGGCGACCACCGCAGCCTTTGGCCTCAATCGAAACGCCACGGAACGTCCTTTCACCCCTTCCGGGCAAGGCGTGGTCGACCCGGTGCAAGACGCAACGTTGCTCGCTAATGTTCGGCTGTGGGACCTTCGGGCCTACGGCGCAACCATCACTCAGATTCAAGCGCTGCGCCCCTACTACACCTTTCCCCAGACCGATGTTGATCGCTACTTCATCGATGGCCGCATCAAGCAAGTCCTCTTGTCCCCCCGTGAAATTGACGTCACCCAGTTGTCCGCCGAGGCCAGCGAGAGCTGGATCAATCCTCGCTTCATTTACACGCACGGCTTTGGCGCGGTGGTAGCCGAGGTCAACAAAATCACGCCCGATGGCCTGCCAGTCCTGCTCATTGAGAACGCTCCTCCGGAGATCAAATCGCCTGGGTTTCAGCTCACGCGACCGGAAATCTACTTTGGCGAGAGGACCCAGGATCCAGTCTTTGTCCATACCGCCCGGGAAGAGTTCGATTATCCCTCCGGCGACCAGAATAAGTATTCCACCTATCAGGGCACGGGCGGCTTCCCGGTTGGCTCGTTTCTTCTGAAGGTTGCCGCCGCGATTTCCCAAGGCGAGCCGAACATTGTTTTCACGGGTTATCTGACCGGGCAGAGCCGCATGATGATTTATCGCAAGGTGCAAGCAAGATTGGCGCACCTGGCCGGTTTCTTGCACTGGGACCAGGACCCCTACCTGGTGATTACCGATGACGGCAGGCTGGTGTGGATGGTGGACGGGTATACGACTTCTCTCTCGCATCCGTATTCAGCAGTACTACCCGTAACCGGGGTGGATGAAGGCGCAAACTACATTCGCAATGCGGTGAAAGCAACCGTGGATGCCTACACGGGGAAGATGTCTTTATATGTATTCGACCCTGGCGACCCCATCATCCAGGCTTACGAGAAGTTGTTCCCAAAGTTGTTCCTCCCGGCGTCGGAAATGCCAGCCGATCTGCGCCGGCACGCCCGCTATCCCGAGGCTCTTTTTCAAACGCAGGCGGAGGCGTACCGAATTTTTCACATGCGCGATCCTCAGGTGTTTTACAACAAGGAAGACATTTGGGAGATCGCCCGCGACCTGTTCGGCCAGTCTGGGCAGCCGGAGCCCGTGGCGCCAACCTACGTCGTAGCTACCTTGCCTGGAGAGAAAGCACCCGAGTACCTGCTGATTCTGCCTTTTTCTCCACGCGGCAAGGACAATTTGATCGGATGGATGGCCGCTCGTTGCGATGGTGACCAGCTCGGAAAACTAATCTTTTATCGACTGCCGAAGCAGCAGTTGGTGTACGGCCCCATGCAGATTGAATCGCGCATCGACCAGGACCAGAACATCTCCAAGGACCTCACGCTGTGGAACCAGCAAGGCTCGCACGTGTTGCGTGGAAACATTATCGCTCTCCCTGTGACGGGTGGCTTCCTCTACCTTGAGTCGATATACATTCAGGCAACCGAAGCGCGTATGCCACAACTCAAGAAGGTAGTGCTGGCCATGGGCGACCGGCTGATCTACCGGGACACTTTCGACCAGGCGTTGGCCGATCTGACGGCAGCACCAGCGCCGGCAGCAGTTCCTTCCGCTCCTACGGCCGCCGTGGCGAGTGGCGATAAAAACGCACCCACGCTGGCTGAGCGCCTGCACCGTCTTCACGATCAAGCCGAACAACTGACGCGAGAGCTGGAGACGCTAGAAAAGGAAACAGTCAAGAAGTAGATGCAAGACCGTGCCGACCGCCTGCCTCGGTCCCCAATGCGAGCGGTTCGGAGCGGGGAAAGGTTTCTACGTCTTGTACGGGCTGGGGCCGAGTTTCTGAACTTGCTCGGTGAAGCTACCCACAACTTGGGCGAACCTTGGGCCTTCTGCCGCCGAAACCCATTCCCGGTGAAAGCGCTCTTCTTCGAGTCCGAAATCGGCCAGCATCAAGCGGAGAGCGTCAGCCCTTTTCTCAGCTTTCCGGTTACCGTCCTGGTAGTGGCAGTCGCCGGGATGACAGCCGCACATGAGGACGCCGTCGGCGCCCTTGGTCAGCGCCTCGATCACCAAGTTGGGATGGACCATACCCGAGCACATCACGCGAATCATGCGGATGCTGGGCGGGTACTGGATGCGCGAGACACCAGCCAAATCGGCGCCGGCATAGGAGCACCAGTTGCAGCAGAAAGCGATGATCAAAGGTTGAAAGCTATCTTCCATCACGCCACCTCCAGGGCAGCCTCAATCTGCGCCCTGCTCTGATCGAGGGTAAATCCCCGGACGAGTATGCCGTTCTTGGGACAGGTCGCCTGGCAGCATCCGCAACCTTTGCAGGTGCTCTCGTTGGTCTCGACGACTTTCTTGATCGACCCCAGATACATGTATTCGACAAGGGCGATCGACTTGAAGGGACATGTATCCACGCAGTAGGCGCACCCATCGCAGCTCTCGTCCACGACGTGGGAGATGTTCGCTTCCAGTTCGAGGCTATCCTGTACGAGGACGGCGGCTGCCCGTGCCGATGCCGCCTGGGCCTGCAGGATGGATTCCTCGATGCTCTTCGGAGAATGGGCCAGTCCACACAAAAATACGCCGTCGGTCATGAAGTCCACCGGGCGCAGCTTCATGTGGGCTTCGAGGAAGAAGCCCTCGCTGTTCAACGGGACCTTAAGGAACTGTGCGAGGGTACGATTCTCTTCGTGCGGATGAATGCCCGCGGACAGAACCACCAGGTCGGCAGGGATCAACATTGGCATGCCCAGGGTTTGGTCCAAGACGGTGACCTTGAGTGCATGGGAGTTCCGCGATACCTCGGGCTTGCGGTCCTCGTCGTAGCGCACAAAGACGACGCCTTGCTGGCGTGCCTTGGTGTAATAGCTCTCTTTGAAGCCGTAGGTACGGATGTCCCGGTAAAGGACGTACAACACGTTCGTCTCGGGGGAGAGCGTCTTAATGCGCAGGGCGTTCTTGATGGCGTCAGCGCAACACACGCGGGAACAGTAGGGGTGGTCGGCGTCTCGCGATCCCACGCACCGGATCATGACGATGGTTTTTGCGGGCCGATTCCCTTCCCCGGCCAGGAAGCCGTCCCCGCAAGCGAGGCGGCCTTCGAGATCGCGCTGCGTGATGACATCATCGTCCTGTCCATACAAGTATTCTTTTGGCTGATACTGCTTCGCACCCGTGGCTACGATTACGACTCCGTGCTCGACTTCGGTGGTCCCGCCACGAGCTGAGATTCTCGTTTTGAAGTTGCCGATGGAGCCTTCGATGTTTTCGATGACCGCGCCCGCAAACAGATGGATTCTGCTGTTCTGTTGGATTTCGTCGCGCAGGCGCGCTAATTCTTCCTGTGGTCTTTCTCCGTTCAGCAAGTAGTGGATGTGTCGCAGATTACCGCCCAGCTCATCCTCTTTCTCCACCAGATACACATCGGAGCCTTGGCGTGCCAGCGTCAAGGCCGCGGTCATGCCGGAGAGCCCGCCACCAATGACCAGGGCGGATTTCTGGATTCTGATCCGCTGTCGCTGTAGCGGTTGTAACAGGCGAGACTTGGCCACCGCCATTCTGACCAGATCTTTTGATTTTTGCGTGGCTCTTTCCGGCTCATGCATGTGGACCCAGGAACACTGGTCCCGGATGTTGGCCATCTCAAAGAGATACGGATTGAGACCCGCCTCGGCGACGGTGTTGCGGAAAAGCGGCTCGGGGGTTCGCGGGGTGCAGGAGGCCACCACGACCCGATTCAGACCGTGTTCGGCGATCTTCTCCTTGATCCGGTCCTGGGCATTGTTGGAGTAGGTATAAAGATTGTTCTCCGCGTACACCACGTTGGGCAGCGTTTTCGCATATTCCACGACGTTCGAGACATCGACCACGCCGGCGATATTGGTCCCGCAGTGGCAGACAAAGATTCCAATGCGAGGCTCTTCTCCCTTCACATCTCTTTCGGGCGGGTAAAGCTTGGGCGTGATCAACGTGCCCCTGGCATCCTTCAAAAGCGAGAGCACCTGCGCCGCCGCTGCCGAGGCCTGCATCACGGTTTCGGGGATGTCTTTGGGCTCGGCAAACGGGCCGGCGACGTAAATTCCTTGACGAGACGATTCCGCGGGCTGGAATGCGGAGGTCCCACAAAAATTGAATTCATTGAGCCCTATTCCGAAGCGGTCGGCAAGGACCTTAACATCCTTCGGAGGCTGCATGCCCACCGACAGGACGACCAGGTCGTACTCCTGGGATAGCTTTCTGTCGTTTCTCCCAGATATTGAACGATCAAGTTTCGGCTGCCTGCGACTTCCTCGATTTTCGGCACGCGAGAACGGATGTACCGCACACCGAGCTTTTGCGCCCTGTGGTAGTACTGCTCGAAGCCCTTGCCGAAGGCGCACAGATCCATGAAGAAGATGTCGCATTGCAGACCTTCTCCAAGATGCTCTTTGGCGATGATGGCTTCTTTGGTGGCATACATACAGCAGACGGATGAACAGAGTAGTCGCGCTCGAAATCCCGCGATCCAACGCACTGTAGGAAGGCGATCCGCTTTGGCTCGTGCCGGTCGAAGGGCCGGAGCACATGCCCGGAGTAGGGTCCAGAGGCGGAGAGAATCCGCTCGAACTCCAGGGCCGTGAGCACATTCGGGAAGCGCCCATAACCCAGGTCTTTCTTCAACCGGGCGTCGAAGATCTCGTATCCAGGCGCGAGGACGACGGCGCCGGTTTGTACGGGTAGAGCGGCGCTTCACCTGGATTTTTCATGAGCCACGTAGTTTTTTTTGGTGTCATCCTGAGTGACGAGCGCAGCGAGGAGTCGAAGGACCCCTTTGCCCGCCAGCAATCTCAAATTTGTTGCTGCGCCACGCGGGCCACACTGTGATTTCTCGCAGCTATAGGGTTCCTTCGACTCCGCACCCGCCCGACCCACAAAATAGGCGAGTCGGAAATTCTTTGCGGGCACTCGCTCAGGATGACACCTCAACGCTCGTGAATAATCCAGGTTCAGCG
>DATCCF010000167.1:0-7892 GCA_036511435.1 Terriglobales bacterium
CCTTCAAAGCTTGCTACCTTCTACTACCGAAACAGATGAATCATCCAGGTTCAGCGCCGCGTTCCCGTTGATCCTTCATAACGGAGCCGGCTTCAGCCGGCGGCACTGCTGCTTCCATAGCAACTACACCAATTCTTAAACGGCTTTAAAGCGCGTGACCAAAGCCGAACTTTTCCCGGAGCGCTGAAGCGCTCCTTCCCCCGCATAAATGCGGGGGCTTCCACCACGAAGTACATTCCACGGGTTTTGCACAGAGTTTTTCCGCAGCCTGTAAAGCCGGCTCGGGACGACAATTCTGGAAGGCCTGCACTACCCGAACATCTAGTTATTCAGAGTTTCCCTAGCGCGGGTCCACCAGGCTCTCGGCCACCGACAACTTATAATCCAGATATCGGATGGTAAGCACAGCCTTGCCGCCCAGCCGGACATCGGTAACCGTCTGGTTAAGTACGGGCAGGTAGAACTCGCCTACTTTTTGATACTCGTGATGAATCTCGGTGCGCTTGGTCCAGAATGACGGGTTCTTCGCCGGCTGCGCCTCGATACGCGTCACCGCAAAGTCTGTCGCATCGATCCACACCGTTCCGCGGTAGAGATACTTATTGTCGTGCAGGGGCTCGACCTGCATAACGTACTGTGAGCGGCCGTCGCCCGGCGCACAACCCAACAACGAGAAACGGTAGTTGGAGGGGGCAAGGGCCACCGCCGTACGGTTGGCTTCGTCGGACCCGGATTCTTTTTCCGATTCCAGCAGCCGGTGGAAGACGCGGTTAAGGATGAGCTTGGAGCCGGATTCCGATTCAATCGTGAACTCCTTCGTGCCGGGCGCCATGTAGGAGACCTTCACCTGCATCTCGGCGCCGAGCGTCGAAGGAAACCCTGTGTAGTGCAATTGGTAGTGGCGTGTCGCCTGGAAACCGAGCAACTCCCGCGCGCGCTCCGCGTTCCGGCTCATCAGTCGCGCGACCACATCGTCGCTGGCAAGATTAACCCCGGCTGGGCAGGGTACGGGAGCGGCATCGGTCTCAGCCCCGGCTGCGGCAACCACGGCGAGAAACAGGACTCCAACCCACAGCGACCATCGGATCAAGTTTTGAATGGGCCCGCCCTCGAAATAAGATTATGTTCCCGGGGCTGAAAGCCCCGAAGTGTTTACAGCAGCTTGGGCGCGGGTTTGAATCCGCATTCTTCATGAGCGCCAACGGTTGCTGCACGCCGCCGGCAACAAACGCAGATCCTTCGACTACGCGCCCACCCGATCCGCAAAAGACGCGGGTCGGAAAACCTTTGCGGGCGCTCCGCTCAGGATGACATCTCGAAGTTCATGAATAATCCAGATGAAGACCCGCACTAACCGAACGTCCCAAGAGTTTCCCTGGAACTCAATGTGTTTCTGTCTGCAACCTACATCTCCCACAGGCAGCATCCTCCGCGATACATGGAGATCAAGCCGTCCTCGCTGACTTTTAGGACGGTCCCATGCCGCGAAGCGGCGATGGCGGCGGTGGTGCGTCCGCCTTCGACAGGGCGGTTAATAGCTTCTTCGCTGGACTGATGATGAAGAATGGCGCCAAAGGCCAGCAGGTTGGCCTGGGAAGTGAGCACCACGGCGCCATCGATGCGGGCAATGTTCTCCAGCACCGTGGAAGGGATGTCGAAGATGCTCTTGTCGCGCAGCAGATAATGTAACTGGTCCTTGCTGGAAATTCCCTCCGCCACCGGCCGGTGATTCACGTGCTCGAGCAGATCGGGCTGCGACACCAGCGCCCGCGCCGACTCAGGATCGTCGAGCACCACGAACAGCGCCCCCCGGCGGCTCTCGGTGAGGTTCTGGGCCACGGCAAACAGGCGCTCCGCCAGTTCGGTGTCGCCGATGGCGTTCTTCCACATTTCGTAACGATAGCGCGCATCTACCAACCGCCACTTGCCGTCGAGAAAGCGGAAGATGGGCACACCATCGGCGTAAATTTTGATTTCGCCGTTGGGGGAGAGGATGAGGCAGATGTGTCCACCGCACAAAGTGGCGCGGCAGTGGTCGCGGTAGCGGGCTGAGGTCGGCACCGGCAGCGGCATGTCGCGATAGGGCTCGGTCCATTCGTGCACGTCGATCAATTCCGCCAGCAGGCCGTTGCGATCGACCAGGGCAAGGGTCTGCAACCCATCGCACAAACGATGGAAACTGCGGATGGTGGTCAGCTCGTGGGAATAGCGCAGGGCCCAGTCCGGCGTCTGCGGCGGTTCATGACACGGCTCCGGCATGGAGCCAAACAGCAACACTCCGGTGGCAATGCGGCGGTTCTCGTAGGTGCTCATGCTGCTGGTGCGCAACACTTCGATGGCATCGGCAATGCGATCGGGCACGCCGGCAATGGCTTCGCCGCTGATGTGCGAAGAAGGATCGAGGAACGCCGAGACAAAGCGGTCTTCGGGCAATCCGCGGAAGAGCTGAAAGCTTTGCGCCGCCAGCGCCTGGTTGGTGATCAGTTGATAGCGCGCGGAAAGCACCATGCCGATGCTGCGCAGCAGTTGGCGTTCATGGTCCGACAGATTCGAACTTACGGTCAGCGAGTAGCCCGCCCCCAGCCACTCGAATTCGACCTGGCCTCCGCTAGGCACCGCGCCCAGCAGGCCCGGCATCTGATCGGGCCGCCCCACCACGCGTTCCAGGATTGCTCCAGGAAAGAAATAGCGAATGCCATTCTCCATCAGGTCGCCGTAGAGTCCACTGATAAACCGTGTACGATTTTCGGGCGAGCGAAGCGGAATGGGCGAGGAATTCATCACTGATCAAAGCTTACATCAAATCAAGGGCTGATTCTGGCCTCGAAGCACGTCGGCTGCGCGACCCTGCCGCTACCGGTGCGGCTTCCCGTACAATGCCTTTTACCGCCGCGAGGCAGTATGTGCGAGCTTCGCGAATCCACCAAATAGGGGCCACACCATGAGCGACATTGAAAGCCAAAGCGACGGTGCCGTGCGGCGCATCACGATTAATCGTCCAGAGAAGAAGAACGCGCTGACTGCGGAGATGTACGAGGCACTTTCAGACGCATTGGAAAAGGCTGAGTCTGCTCCCGAGGTCCGCGTCATGCTTTTGCACGGCGCCGGGGAGGCGTTCACCGCGGGCAACGACCTGATCGATTTTTTGCAAAGGCCGTGGAAGGGACAAGTAGTGCCGCCCGCAGTTCGCTTTATCCGTGCGGTGGTGGACGCAAAAAAGCCTATCGTCGCTGCCGTACACGGGGCGACGGTGGGAATCGGAACCACGATCCTACTGCACTGCGACCTCGTCTATGCGGCGGAGAACACCAAGTTCCTGATGCCCTTCATCAACCTCGGCATCGTTCCCGAAGCAGGCTCCACCGTGCTTTTGCCTCTGCTCATCGGCCACCAGCGCGCTGCCGAATTGCTGATGCTCGCCGTTCCCTTCACTGCGCAACGAGCTTATGAACTAGGTTTGGTAAACGCCGTGGTGCCTGCCGGGGAACTGCTCACGACCGCAGCGAATGCGGCGCAAAAGCTGGCGGAAAAACCGGCCGGAGCGCTACGCGCCTGCAAGGAACTGCTGAAGCGTACCTACAAAGCGGAGGTGGATCGCGCCATCCAGGAAGAAGTGGCGGTCATCGCAGAGCGACTGGATTCACCAGAAAGCCGCGAAGCGCTCAACGCGTTTAAGGAAAGGCGGGAGCCCGACTTTTCCAAGTTCCGGTAACACTATTACTCGAATCAATTCCGCCCCTCTCCACCCCGGCTGCGGGTCTGGATTTTGCGCATTATTCCACCGTGCCAAGTCAAAACAAGTTCCCACGCACGCTCGTAAAGCCGCGGCGTCAAGGCCAGAGCTTTCTCATGCCTCTAGTTTAGCGATCCTTGGACGAAGGCGCTCAACACCGGGCTGGTACCGTTACCAAGGACAACGAACTTTTGCGGCGAGACTACATAGATGATGCCCGCCGGGCTTCCGTTCAAGGTCAGTTGGGCTCGTCCGGTACCGTCAACCTCGTAAGTGCCTGCGAGCTGGCTCGAGCCTGGACCACCGGGACCGCTGGTGTCTTCGGACAGGTTGATATTGCCATTGCCGTCGGCAAACGCCCAACTCACGGCATTCGTCACCGAGGAAAGCGCCGGAGCGATCGTACCGCCCAGGAACGTCCCGAGTATCGAGGCCTTAGTGAACGGTGAGCCGGATTGCGCATCCAGGATTCCCGATGTGACCAAGCTCTCTGTACCCACCACAAATCCCTGATTCTGGCCGACGAGGTAGAAAATCGGCGGATTAGTTCCGAAGCTCGACGACAGAGTCACTCGCCCATTCGCAGCTACAGTGTAAGTTCCCGAGCTGTGCAACTGGTTTAGCGTCCCACCGTCATTCTGGTCGATGCTAACGCTCCCGTTGCCTTGGCCATCGGTGGTGAGCAATCCCGCCTCGGCTTCGGAAACAGGACTTCCGCCGATGACGTCGGTTCCGGTGACTTCGACAACACTCACGCCGTTCAGGAACGAGTTGCCAAACGAAGACGAACGCTGCTGCGCTATCGACCAGACGGTCAGGTTGGCTGGGCCCCTGATCGCATCGGTTGCGACCATGATGACCTGCACCGAGGAAACAACATAGAACGCATAGTGGGTGAGATTTCCGTTGGTGGTGAGCGTCGCCGTGCCTCGGCCGGTGTGGCTGTCCACGGCGCTAAATGTACCAGTAAACGTTGCGCTCGAGGGAACGCCGTTGTCATCGACGTCCTGTGCCCCGTTCGTCAGGTTACCGTTCTGATCCATTTGGTAGGCACCCGCTCCGGCAAGACGCTTGAGCGAGGGGTCAATGCCGAAGTAGCCGAGTGCATAGTTGCCCTGAAGGGAGGAAAGATTAAATTGGAGGGAGTTCTGCAGCAGGATGACGCCGGAACCATACGACCCTGGATTAACCGGATCTCTCTGAATCAGATCTCCGTTGCGTGAAGTACCCGTAATTCCCCGGTTCGAAATCGCTACCGAGAAAACAAGGTTTCCCTGGGAAGTGAGCAACGTCATCGTGCCCAGCCCGTTCGCTTGAATGGTATAGGTTCCGGTCACGGGGACCTGTTGTTGCGGACCTCCGGTGGCGCTATTGGTGTCTAGCACGCCGCTGGTAATGTTGCCATTCCCGTCTGCAATGAAACTTCCAGCGACAAAAAACGGACTTCCATTGTTGTAGCCATTAAACGACAAGGCGTAATTGCCTTTGAGGGCGCCAGTGGTGGTTGCCGCGTTGATCGTGATTCCAAGAGGAGCGGTGGCCAAGACCGGCGGCGACGATGAGTCTTGCACCTGTACCACGAAATTCGAGCTCCCTGCAACCGTTGGCGTCCCCGAAATCAGGCCGCTGCTGTCCAGGCCCAACCCGATCGGCAACGTACCCGATATGACGCTCCAGGCATAGGGCGGCGTTCCGCCACTGGCGCCTAAGTTGGCGCTGTATGGCACGTTGACGGTTCCCGCAGGCAACTGGGTCGTGGTGATGACCAGACCTCCGGTCTGAATGGTGATGCTCAGCATTGCACTCGCCGTGTTCGCTAGGGTGTCGGCTACCTGCACCGTGAAGTTGTAGATCCCGCCTGCGGTGGGCGTTCCGGAGATCACGCCGGCCGAGCTTAATCCCAGTCCCGGCGGCAGACTGCCACCTATGATGCTCCAGTTGTAGGGTGGTTCTCCGCCTGATGCCGCCAAGGTGCTGCTGTAGCCCACATTGATGGCTCCCCCAGGCAACGAAGTCGTAGTAATGCTCAAAGGTGGGAGCGGCGCGAAGTAGGCGGAAATGTCCAGGATCAGTTGCGTGGTGCCTGCCGCGAAAGCATTGATCTTTCCGTCATTGGTGGGCACGATCGCCATGTTGTTGGTGATGAATCCGTCCAGGGCATTCAGCGTCGATGCCGTTGGCTTCAGTTCACCGTTGGGCCACAGCGTGAGATATCCCAGTGGCCCCTGCGGTACGACTGTTGCATTCAGCACATAGGCTTGCGCCAGCGCGGACGGAGCGCACACGCTGTGCTCCACATCTACCGGAGGATTCAGGGTTCCGCTGAACGGCTGCCCGTCGCCAATCTGCCTCGTATCGATTACCCGACATGGCGTCACCGCATAGAGCGCCTGGCCGAGTGACGCGGGCGGTGCGAAATAACCATCGATATCAATGACTACGTCAGTGTCGTTCGAAGCGAAAACGGAAACCTCGCCGCTCGTGCCCGGCCCCACGATTGCTGCATTGGCTACGATCATTCCGGTTAGGTCGTTCAGAGTAGAAACCACCGGCTGCGGATCACCCGTCGGCCACACCGTCAGGAACCCCAGCGGGCCGGGTGGCACAGCCGTGAAGTTTAGCGAGTAAGCCTGGGCCGTGGCCGGTACCACGCAGGTAGGAATGCCGAGTATGGGGAAATCCTGGGAGGTTCCGCCCGGAATCGGGCCGCCGCCGCCGTGCTGCGGTCGCGTGTCCGCCACCCGACAGGGCGTCAATGGATAAAACGCAAGCGCGCTGGCAATGGCGGGTACGAAGTAGCCGTCGATATCCAAGATGACATTCGTCGTATTGGTGACGAACACGCTGACGGCGCCGCCCGTGCCTGCCCCCACGATGGCCGCGTTGGCCTTGATCCGGCCATCCAACGAGTTCAAGGTGGAAACCACGGGTTGCGGCTGTCCCGTGGGCCAGATAGTCAGGAACCCCAAGAAGCCTTCCGGCACAACCGTTACGTTGAGGGAATACGCTACTGCCGTGGCAGGAATGTTGCAGCCCCCCTCTTGCGGGACGGGGAAATCTCGGGAAGTTCCACCCGGAATCGGGCCGCCGCCGCCCTGCAACCGGGTATCGACCAGACGGCACGGGGACGCGGGTATAAATTGCAAAGCAGCCGTTTGTGCCTGGGCAATGAGGGATCCTGCCAGGAAGAAAATGGCTACAGCAAACAAGAGGACATAGCGGGTGGTTCGCATGTGCTTCCTCCGAAAACCCGTGATCTTCAGAACTGGCTTCGAGACGCGTGACCGCCTGATCGAATACCAGAAACGACACTTTAGTGGTTCTGGTCGGCCCCTGATCCGGGATGTTTCTTAAACTAGTGCCGATGAACATACTCCTCGCCATACCGGGGCGCAATAGTAGATATCAATTTTGCTGTTACACGTTCCCAGAAAGGTACTGTGTTTGTGGAGAGTTTTCTTTTGGGATTTCCGGCAGATGAACCTCGGCAAAGATACCGCCACGCTGGCGAATGCAATGATCCAATTGAATCCCGACAAGACTTGGGCTCCGGTGCAAAAAGCCGGTCGCGACCGTGAGCGGCTACGAGATGGCGGGTGGCCCGCGTGATAAACATGGGTGCCCCGTTCCAGACTGGTTCTGGCTAGGGCGGGGCAGTCAAAGGCTTGATAATGCGAACGCGCAGCAGCATCCCCATACGCGCGCGCGCTTCCCCTTCCGCTGCGTGCAATCGTCAGCGCACACAAGAACTCTGGCCGCGACGGCGCGGCGATTTGACTTGAAGCAACTGCGGGACTGTGGCAAGATGCGCGGGCCTATGCCAATCAGAGGCGAAGTGAGGGGAAGATGCCATCGAATGTTCGTGTGAGGTCAAGGATTGCATTGCTGGCACTCGGGATACTCGTGCTGTGCCAGTCGTTGAGCTTCGCTCAAGGCAAGACAGAAGCGCCGGCGAAGACGGATTACTTCAGACCCATCACGGATGGCGATGGCCTGAGATATCCGCTGGAAATCGGACCGCTAGAGCGTTTCCAGCGATAGTGTAGACTGTTGGTGGCGATTCTCCGCTCCACCCGATGGCACGACCCTACGCGAATGATTTGCGGCGAAAGTTTTTGCAGGCCTATGAGCAGGGCCAAGGGACCCTGGGGGAGTTGGC
>DATCCF010000168.1:0-8325 GCA_036511435.1 Terriglobales bacterium
GAACGTCTCCACAAAGAAAGGCAGAACTAACATGACCACGAGAACGAAAAAGCCCATCAGGGCAGAACAAAGCAGCGGAAATGTTTTCGCCGACCTCGGCATCCCCCATCCGGAACAGGAGCTCCTGAAAGCACGGCTGACTCTCAAAATTTACCGCCTCATCAAGGAGCGCGGCCTTACCCAGGCTGCAGCCGGAAAGATTCTCGGCATCAAGCAGCCCAACGTCTCCGCATTGATGCGCAACCGCTTCGGCAGCTTTTCCGTCGAGCGCCTCATGGGCTTCCTCACTGCCCTGGGGCAGGACGTTGAAATCACCGTCAGGCCTACACGCAAGGAGCAGGGGGAAGTGTCCGTCGTCGCCTGAATCGCCATCGAAAATTCACCCCGCATTTTCAGGGCAGGGGCCTGAAGACATAGACAGACGCGCAGGCGTTTGTCGGCAATGCAATGAACGCGGTCACTGTGGCTGAAGGCGGCCCCCTTACTCTGAGAAGAATAAATCTTGACGTGTGACGTATCACGTCATATACTTAATTATGATACGGAGCTACAAGGACAGGGATACGGAACGGCTTGCCAACGGCACCCGTATCGCCCGCTGGGATGCTTTCCGGCGCCAGGCTGAAAAACGCCTCCGCATTCTTGACGCCGCTACCTGTCTTGCCGATCTGGCCGCCCTGAACTCAAACAGGCTGGAAGCGCTTAAGGCAGACCGAAAAGGGCAGCATTCCATCCGTATCAACCAGCAATGGCGCATCTGCTTCCAATGGCCGAGCGATGCAGCAGGACCGGAGAACGTCGAGATTGTCGATTACCACTAGGAGAAGGAGAGAACAAAATGGCCCGCACACCAATCCACCCCGGCGAGATCCTCGATGAGGAACTGAAGGAGCTGGACATGTCCGCCCGCAAACTGGCGGCTAAACTGGGCGTGCCGTCAAACCGCCTGTCGCAGATTATCAGCGGCAAGCGCGACATCACGGCCGACACCGCCCTGCGCCTGGCTCGCTACTTCGGCAGCTCGCCCAATTTCTGGATGAACCTGCAAACGGCCTATGATCTCGATCTTGCCAGCCAGGAGGTCGGCGAAACCATCAAGCGTATCCACCCGCTCAAACCATTCAAAAATCACGCCGCCGCAGCGACTGCCTGAACCGACACCGAAAATTCACCCCGCATTTTCAGGACCTGAAGACACAGACAGGCGCATGCGCCTGTCGGCAATGCAATGAACGCGGTGACTGTGGCTGAAGGCCCTTCCACGAGGCGTCTCCGGCAAAGACTGCCGGTCGGGCCTTACTCGCTTCGCTCCCCGAGCCTGCCCGCCGCGACGAGCGCAGCGCGGCGAGTAGTCTCGGCCATCCGGTAACCGTCCCTGACGCAAGAAAAAACGGGCCAGCAGCAGGGGCCACCTTGCAGATTCACCGTCGTGGTGTAGTGTGGTGACGACGACTTTAAAGAGGCAGGCCGCGATGAAGAGAAAAAAGGGAGAGAGAAGACGCACAAAGACACAAAGCGCATCTTTGGTCCGTGCGTCGATAAGCTTTCCGCCCAAGCTCTACGAGACTCTCGAAGAAATCGCGAAGCAGAAAAAGGTCTCTCTGGCGTGGGTAGTGCGTGATGCAGCGGAGAAATACGTTGCAGACCGAACCGCCGAAACCAAGGAAGCAACACCAAGAATATGACTCGCCTCGAAGACCTCCAGCCCACCGTCAGCGGGTTTTGCTCCACGCTACACCTGCCGGAGGTTCAATTGTCATGGAATTAGAAAACCTTAAGGCCGGAGTATCGCTGGAATGCTCTGCGAGACAACTATTGAGATACAGTGCAGATATTTCCGCGGGAGCATTGAAAGTTCCAGAAACCCGCGTTATCGCGGGCCTTCTTCTGCGTGGCGTCGATAAACAAGGATGGAAGCGCGCCCTAATCAGCGAGAACGTCCTGCAATCCCGTAATCCGGCCACGGCAATCCGACTCGCTCGGCTGATCAAGGCTCGGCTAGCTCTGATGGGCACCGACCTCTGGAAGATGATTTACGAAGGCACTGGCGTCGTGGCCGTGCACGCGGTGCTAGCGGCGTCAATCAAACACTCGCACCTCCTTGGAGATTTCCTCGATCTAGTTGTGCGTGAGCAGTACCACCTATTTAACCCCGCCCTTTCGAACAGGCTGTGGGACGACTACCTCAGCGGCTGCCGAGGCCGTGATCATGAGATGCCTGAGTGGAACGAGTCTACTCGCCGCCGTCTTCGGTCTTCCGTTTTCCAGACGCTCGCGCAGGCTGGCTTCATTGAGAGCACGAAGACGTTGAAGCTGCAACCGGTCCACATCGCTCCGCAGGTAATTCGCTACCTTACCGACCGAAACGAAGAATATGTGCTCCGCTGCATTCAGGTGTCGCCATGAACGACCAGTTGACAGAACGACTGAACAAGATTCTGCCGAGGGTCATCTCCAATGACTTCCTCAGGGGGACCGGCATCGGTAACGAGATCGCTTTTTATATCTTCGACTATCCGCCCGAAGATGAACTGCGCGTACGAGATCACATTCGCTTCCTGCTGGACCATATTCCGAAACAAAAGCCGGGTTTGCTGGTCAAGCACATCAATCTGTTCGATTTTGTGCTCGATTATCTGAAAAGTCGCAACCTGCTCGACAAGGTGATAACGATGCAGCGGGACAAAGGTGACGTGGCCCTCATCAAGGCTCTGTCTGGGCCGTTGGACGAGAATAAGATCGCCACCTACTTTGCCGAGGTTGCCGAGCCGGGGCAGCACGATCTGGTCATCTTGTCTGGCGTTGGCAGCGTATGGCCGCTCCTTCGGTCGCACACGCTTCTCAATAACCTGCACCCGATTATGGGGCGCACACCTCTTGTCATGTTTTATCCGGGCCGCTATGACGGGCAGTCGCTGCGTTTGTTCGGCAAACTGAAAAACGCGAACTACTATCGAGCCTTTAAGCTGGTTTCGTAACGAGGACCAAATATGCAGATTCAAAACCTTTTTGACCGTGACATCTTCCGCCCGATTAATGGCGTCGTGAAGGCAGATCAGCTGGACGACTCTTCGATATGGCAGGAGTTGGATGAGTTCGTGGTCACGAAGGAGATGGACCAGCACCTGCGGATCTTCTTTTCGAATTATAGCGACGCCATCAAGCACAAAAACGAGCCCGCTGTGTCCGGCAGGATTGGAGTCTGGGTCTCCGGCTTTTTCGGCTCCGGCAAATCCCACTTCATCAAGGTCCTGTCTTACCTTCTTCGTAACCGCACCCACACGCACGATGGCCAGAGCAAGAAGGCCGTCGAGTTCTTCGAAAGCAAGATCAAGAATGCCATGCTTTTCGGCGACATTAAGAATGCCGTCGCCTCGAATACCGATGTCATTCTGTTTAACATCGACAGTAAGGCCGGTCCCATGTCTGGCCGGGATGCGATCCTCGCCGTATTCCTGAGAGTCGTAAACGAGATGCAGGGCTACAGTGGAGACTACCCGCACATCGCCCACTTGGAACGTCACTTGGAAAGCAAGGGCAAGCTGGAGAGGTTCCACGAGGCTTTTCGGGATGCGACCGGCTCAGAATGGATCAAAGAACGGGACGCATACCAATTCCACCGGGATGGCGTCATTAAGGCCCTTACCGCGACGCTCAATCTCAGCACAGAATCTGCAGAGAAGTGGATTGACGGAGCCGAGAGTTCCTTTGCCCTGACCATCGAGAATTTCTGTAAGTGGGTTAAGCAGTATCTGGATTCGAAGGGACCAGACCATCGCCTTATCTTCCTGGTCGATGAAGTTGGCCAGTTCATCGGTACGGATTCGCATTTGATGCTCAACCTGCAAACGATCACCGAGGAACTCGGCACAATCTGCGGCGGCCGGGCATGGATCGTTGTGACTTCCCAGGAAGACATTGACTCCGTGGTCGGGGAAATGAAGCAAAGCAAGGCAAACGACTTCTCCAAAATTCAGGGACGCTTTAAGACCCGGCTATCACTCTCTAGCGCCAACGTCGACGAGGTCATCCAGACCCGTTTGCTTGCCAAACGCTCAGAGGTCGTGGGTGAGCTTCAAACCCTGTTTAAAGAGAAGGGCGATATTCTCAAGAACCAGTTGACGTTTACCAACTGTGGTATGACGCTGAAACCCTACAAGGATGCTGAGGATTTCGGCAAGGCATACCCGTTCGCCCCATATCAGTTCCAGCTTGTGCAGAAGATCTTCGAAGCAGTCCGCAAAGTTGGGGCCACCGGCCTGCACCTGTCCCGGGGTGAGCGGTCTACCCTCGATGCGTTCCAATCGGCAGCCAAAGAAGTTGCTTTGCGAGAAGTTGGAATTCTTGTTCCGCTATATCGTTTTTATCCGTCGATAGAGAGTTTCCTTGACACAGCAATTAAGAAAACCATTGACCAGGCCCAGGACAACGAGAGCCTTGAGCATCCATTCGATACGGACTTGCTAAAGGTTCTCTTTCTCATCCGCTATGTGGAAGAGATCAAGAGCAATGTAAATAATCTGGTGACGCTCTGTATGGAGGAGATTGATGGTGACCGGCTCGCCTTGCGCGCGAAGATCGAAGCGAGCCTCGGACGGCTGGAGAAAGAATCCCTTATTAAGCGCAGCGGCGATGTCTACTATTTCCTGACCAATGAGGAGCGCGACATCAATAAAGAAATCAAGGCCGTCGAACTCTCCAGCGTTGAGGAAGCCAAACTGCTTGGAGAAATGGTCTTCAACGATGTGCTTAAGGAGCAGCGCAAGTACCGATATCCCGTCAACAAAATGGACTTCACGTTCAATCGGCTTTGCGACCTGAATCCAATTGGCAATCGAGTTGATGGGGCGCTCCTTATTTCCGCCATCACACCACTCAACGATGATTACGAGTCCTACCAAAACGCCAAATGTATCTTGGAGAGCGGTGGCGAAGGGGGGCACATCATCATAAAGCTCGGCAACGACGAGAGCCTGGGTCGTGAGCTACGCAACTGGATCCAGACCGACAAATATGTCCGTCACAAGAACGACGGTACGCTACCCGAGTCGGCAAAGCGCATTTTGTGGGATTTCTCGAAGGAAAATCAAGAACGTCGTAACGCTCTGGCCACTCTGATCAGCCAGATGCTTGCCGAGGGTAACTATTACGCTGCGGGCCAAAAGCTCAATCTGAAGGCGACAGCCCCAATGGCCGCATTGAATGAGGCCCTTGCCAGTTCCTACACCTACGCAGAAGCGACCCGGGATCAACAACTGGAAGCCTGGATTCAGGCGCACATACACGCGCTGGAATTTTTCGGAGGGGTGCCGATTCTGGTAGTACCCGATAACACCAAGACGGCGGTCACCCGAGCCTGCCGTTACGATCCAGATCTGAATCCCACCTATCAAGAGTTCGCGGTGCATTACGGGATGGGAGTGGTGCCGGCGCGTCCCTACCGGCCTAGGGATAAGGCTAAGGCCGAGAGCGGAGTGCAAGTATGCGAACGCTGGATCGTGGCGGCGCTGCGGAATCGGAAGTTCTTTAGCCTGCCGGAACTCAACCAGGCGATCCGCGAGTTACTGGCGCGACTGAATGAGCGTCCTTTCCGCAAACGGGACGGATCACGGTCGAGTCTGTTTCACAGCCTGGAGAAACCGGCTCTGGCAGCGTTGCCGGCCGAACGCTTCGATCTGAGCCAGTGGTCGCGGGCCACCGTCAACATCGATTACCACATCGCCTTCGATGGGAACTTTTACAGTGTGCCGTACACTTTGGTGCAGCAGGTCGTGGAAGTCCGCTCCACACCGACTACGGTGGAGATCTTCCACAAGGGCAGCCGGATCACTTCCCACCTGCGCAGTCGCAGGCGCGGTCAAGCGATCACCCAGAACGAGCACCGCCCCAAGAGTCATCAAGCTCACCTGGAATGGCCTCCATCGCGGATGGTGAACTGGGCACGCAGCATCGGTCCCAACACGGTTCAGTTGTTCGAGCGAATCCTGAACGAGAAGCCACACCCGGAGATGGGTTACCGCTCCTGTCTCGGCATCATTCGCCTGGCGCAGCAGTACTCGGCCCAACGCATGGAAGCCGCGGCGGAACGGGCACTCCTCGCCCAGGCTTGTCGCTATCAGAGCGTGAAGTCGATCTTGAAGAACTCGCTTGACGCGGTTCCCTTATCTCCACCACCACCCGGCTCTCCACCCCTGACCCATGACAATGTACGAGGCGCCGACTACTTCGACCAAGGGGGGCCGACCTCATGCTGAACCAACCGATGATGGAAAAGCTGCTGGCCATGCGGTTGCAGGGCATGGTCGAGGCGCTGAAAACGCAGGAGCAAGATCGAGCGATCAACGAACTGAGTTTCCTCGAACGACTCGCACTGCTGGTCGATCAACAATGGACTTGGCGCGAGAACCAGGCGCTGGCGCGAAGACTGAAAGCGGCCAAGCTGAGAGGACCGGTCTGCGTGGAGGACATCGACTATCGTGCTGCGCGTGGCCTGGACAAGACGGTGGTGCGTGCTCTGGCAAAAGACTCTGCCTGGGTCCGCCAGCACGAGAACATTTTCGTGTTGGGTCCGACCGGCGTGGGCAAGAGTTTTATCGCTTCGGCTCTGGCCCAAAAAGCCTGTCGCGACGGCCACTCGGCTCTCTATCTGCGAGCTGCCGCTTTGCTTCGGGAGTTGGCCTTAGCCCGAGCCGATGGCAGCTTGCGTAACTTCCTGGCACGACTAGGCCGCATTGATGTTCTGGTGATCGATGACTGGGCCATGGCGCCGCTGAATGAAAACGAGCGCCGCGAAGTCTGGGAGATCTGCGATGATCGCTATCAGACCCGTTCCACCGTCCTTACTTCCCAACTGCCGGTCTCGCGCTGGCACGAGCAAATCGGCGATCCCACCATCGCCGATGGCATCCTGGACCGTCTGGTTCACAACGCCCACCGCATCGAAATGCGTGGCGAGTCCATGCGCAAGAAACGTAATCCGCCACAGGACGAGAAGAAGGAATGAACCAAAGCCAGTGTCGGTAAGATGTCTGAGCAGAAGCCGACTTCTGGACAAGTTGGAGATTCGTCTCTCCGGACGACACCCGTTCTCCTCTGCAGGCGCTACGGCGCGAAGTAGCTGGAAATGTCGAGGATCAATTGCGTGAGCCCGTTGGCGTAGGCATCGACCTTTCCGTTGGTGCTGGGCACGATGGCCATGTTGTTGGTAAGGGCCCCATCGAAGGCATTTAGCGTCGAGACCACGGGCTGGCCGGTGCCGTCCGGCCACAGCGTCAGGTAGCCCAGCCCGCCTGTCGGAACGACCGTCGCATTGAAGACATACGCCAGCGCAGTGGCCGGTGGTCCGCACGGGCTGTCCACCACATCCACTGGAGGACTCAGAGTGCCGCTGAAGGGCTGCCCGCTGCCAACATGACGAGTGTCGATGACCCGACAAGGCGCCACCGGATAGAGCGACAGCCCGCCCATCCCGGCCGGCGCGAAGTAGCCGTTGATATCAATTACCAATTGAGTGTCATCGGTCGAGTACACGGAGATGTCTCCAGCGGTGCCGGCGGGCACAATGGCGGCATTGGCCACGATGGTTCCCGTCTGGTCATTCAGGGTTGACACCACCGGCTGGGACTGGCCCGTCGGCCACACTGACAGGTAGCCCACGGAATGGCCCCCGGGCACTACGGTGAAATTGAAAGAATAAGCCGCCGGATTGACCCCGGAGGGAATGCACGTGCTATTCAGCACCGGGAAGTCACGCGGCGTAAGGGCAAACAGTTGCGGCGGACCCAGACCTTGGGGAAAGTTGGACTTGCGCGTGTCGGCGACGCGACAGGGTGGCAGAGGATAGAAGGCGTAGGTGGAACCAGACACTGGCGCGAAGTAGCCATCGATGTCGAGGACCACATCGGTGGTGTTGGTGACGTACACACTGACCTCTCCGCTGCTGCCCGCTGGCACGATGGCAGCATCGGCCTTGACGCGACCATCAACGGAGTTCATGGTCGAAACCACCGGCTGGCCTTCGCCCGTGGGCCAGATGGTTAGATATCCCAGCGGGCCATGCGGCACTACTGTGACATTCAGCGAATACGTGGCAGCGTCTGTTGGAATGTTGCAGCCGCCCTCCTGCAGAACCGGGAAGTTCCGCGAGCTTCCACCCTGAATCGGACCGCCAGTCCGACGGGTGTCAACTAGAGCAGTTCCTTAGAAGCTATATCCGAAAGTGAGGGGAGGCAGTAGGCTGCAGATGGCGATCTCCGCAAGCCCAGCCATGCCACGACCATATTCGGATGATTTGCGCTGCAAGCTTCTGCAGGTCTATGAGCGAAG
>DATCCF010000169.1:0-15397 GCA_036511435.1 Terriglobales bacterium
GTGCGCAAAGGAATTGCCAGCCCCATCGGCTCGCTGACCCAGATGGGTACCATTCGCCTCGGTAAACGCACTGAGGGCCGTTCGCCGAAGATCCAGGATTTCGTTCCGCTGGCAAAGTTGAACGATCTGGTTTTCACCGGATGGGACATCTTCGAAGACGATATGTACTCCGCCGCGCGCAATGCGGGTGTGCTCGAGGTCTCGCTGCTCGACCAGGTCAAACCTTTTCTCTCGAAGATCAAGCCGCGGAAAGCGGTGTTCGACAAGAACTACGTGAAGAGACTCGACGGCCCCAACGTGAAGAAGGGCAAGAACAAGATGGAACTTGCCGAGCAACTGCGCGACGACATCCGCGACTTCAAGAAGTCTAGTGGCGCCGACCGGCTGGTGATGATCTGGTGCGGCTCTACGGAAACCTTTATTGAGGCGGGCCCGGTGCATCAATCGGTGGCGGCGTTCGAGAAGGGCCTGCGGGCGAACGCCGAGAACATCGCGCCCTCGATGATTTACGCTTACGCCGCGCTGAAGGAAAGCGTGCCCTTCGCCAACGGCGCGCCGAACCTCACGGTCGACATCCCCGCCATGCAAGACCTCTCGCGTGAAATGAACGCGCCCATCTGCGGCAAGGACTACAAGACTGGCCAGACGCTGATCAAGACGATCCTCGCGCCGGGCTTCAAGGCGCGCATGATCGGGCTGAACGGCTGGTTCTCCACCAACATTCTGGGCAACCGCGACGGCGAAGTGCTGGACGATCCCGGCTCCTTCAAGACCAAGGAAGAGTCCAAGTTGTCGGTGCTGGAGCACATTCTTCAGCCTGAACTTTATCCTGAACTTTACGGCAACATCTGCCACAAGGTTCGCATTAACTATTACCCGCCACGTGGTGATAACAAAGAGGGTTGGGACAATATCGACATCTTTGGTTGGCTCGGCTATCCGATGCAGATCAAAGTTGATTTTCTGTGCCGCGACTCCATTCTCGCCGCCCCCATCGTGCTCGATCTCGTGCTCTTCCTCGACCTCGCCAAGCGCTCCTCCGAGCTGCGTGGAATTGGCATCCAGGAATGGCTGAGCTTCTACTTCAAATCGCCGATGACTGTGCCAGGGTTGTATCCCGAGCATGACCTGTTCATCCAGTCTATGAAGCTGAAGAACACGCTGCGCCACCTGAAGGGCGAAGAGATGATCACGCACCTGGGGCTGGAGTATTACGACTAGACGCTGTCGCTTGCACTATCCTCAGGGCGGCCAGGGTCTTGCTGGTGACGCGATCGCAGCGGGTGGCGGGAAATTGGAATGCCTCTGCGCTGGTGGCCCCCACCTTCCGGAATAGCTCTCGACGGAGCATAGCCCGGGCGCGGTGCAAACGAACCTTGGCTGCGTCCTCCGTAATCTCAAGCGTTGCAGCCGTCTCCGCGGTATTCATTTCCTCGACATCGCGGAGTACCAAGATTGTCCGGTACATGCGCGGTAGGTTAACGATGGCCCGCTCCAACAGTGTGCGCGTTTCGGCGGAAGCGGTCTGCTGTTCGGGTGACAGGGTTGAATTCATGGTTGCTCCGCGGTCCTCAGGTTGTAACGTGTCAAGGTCGTGTTCATGGTCGAAGCGTCGGCTGGCCCGGAGTCGAGCCAACGCTTCGTGCACGGCAATCCGGGTCAACCAGGTGGAAAATGATGCCCGATGCTCAAAGCGGACGAGATGCTGATAAGCCCGAATGTAGGCTTCCTGCATGACATCCTCACACTCGCCGTCTTCTCCCAGGATGGAGCGCACTGCGCGGTACACTCGCTGGTTGTAACGGCGGATCAACAACTCAAACAGTGCGCTGTCGCCCTCCAGAATGCGAGCAATGATCTCGTCGTCGGGACAACGCAGCTGCTCGGAAAACTTTTCGGGCATAGGTTGAGCAAGAGGCATCTCGTTCTCCTGCCTAATAGAGTGCTGCGCGGGCAACGCCGTTACAGAAAAAGCGCTTGTAACCTCAGACCGGGTTGATCGCTCTATGGGACGGAGGTGAAATATGAAGTTCGATGTGCGGCTCAACCATGCATGGTGGGTCCTGCGTTTGGGATTCGGCCTTGTGCCCATCGCGGCAGGGTGCGACAAATTCATGAATCTGCTGGTGAACTGGGAGATGTATCTGAACCCGCTGGTACCCAGGCTCCTGCACGTACAGCCCGTGACCTTTATGCACGCGGTGGGGATCATCGAGATCGTCGCCGGAGTGCTGGTACTCACTCCATTGACGCGTTACGCGGCCTACATCGTAATGCTCTGGCTGATTGGTGTTGCGCTTAATCTCGTCACCCAGGGAGCGTATATGGATGTCGCGGTTCGCGATATTTCCATGTCGCTGGGAGCGTTTGCTCTGGCCAAGCTGACGGAAGTTCGCGAGGCTGCGGGAGTTCATGCGGAAGCTGCGCCCTCCAAACGGAGCGCGGATGTACGCGCTGTCGCCTGAGGCAATAGCCGGCTGGTTGGGGCGACGACGAATCTGGTCGCGAAAAGAAGTCGCACTTCATGCGTCGTCGCTGCAACCGCTTAATCTTCGCGATCAGCTCATGTCGGCGATTGTGATCGAAATCCACTCACGCTGCATGGCGGTGAACGGTTTGTAGTAGTCGCCAGTGTAATGACCCAATCACACAGCCCTGGAAATGCTTTTGCGTGAAGCCGAGGTTTGCCAACGATAATCCCGTATAATTCCGTTCGCTATGAACGCATTCCGATCGATCTGCTTTTCTCTCACGCTGGCATTTGCCAGCATCCCCATTTCAGTGGCCGTCGCACAATCCAACGACGCCGTTATGCAGCAGGCACTCAGCCCATCGAGCCCGCTGCAAGAGAATCTGCGCAAACTCACGGACGAGATTGGTGGGCGCATTCCAGGCACGCCAGCGTTAGAGCAAGCTGCGCAGTGGGTGGTTGACGCCTTCAAGGCTGCCGGCGCCGACTCGGTTCACACCGAAGAATTCACCATCCCAACCGCTTGGGCCGAAGGCGACACCGAGGTCGACGTGGTTGCTCCTGTGAAGTTTCACGTGCGTGCACACTCGATTGCATGGGGACCACCGCTGAAACCCACGACAGCGCGGGTGGTAGATGTCGGCATGGGAACTGCAACCGAATTCGCCAAAGCTGGCGACATCGCCGGCGCAATCGTGTTGGTGCACAGCGACGTTCTGAAGACCTGGGATGACCTCTTCGCGGAGTACTTCCGTGCGCCCGGAATTATCGATCTTGCGCGGAAGGGCGAGGCCCCGGTTATCGCTTTCACTTCCAGCCGTGAGCACGACATTTTGTACCGGCACATCAATACCAGCACCGGAAACCTGGATGTGATTCCGCAGGTCCTGCTGGCGCGCGAAGATTCCGAGCGCATTGCGCGGCTGCTGGCGCATGGTGCGAGCGTTCAGATGTCGCTGTCCATGCCAAATCGAGTCGGCCCAACGATCGGGACCCATAATGTGGTGGCTGAGCTGAAGGGAAGCGAACTGCCGAATGAAATCGTGATTCTGGGTGCGCACTTGGATTCGTGGGAACTGGGCACGGGCGCGCTCGACAACGGCTGCAATGCGGCGCTGGTCATTGACGCGCTGCGGGCGATCAAGGCGCCCGGAGTTCGTCCCCGGCGCACGATTCGTTTCATCCTTTTCTCGGGCGAAGAAGAGGGTCTGTTAGGTTCACTCGCCTATGTGCGCGCCCATCACAACGAACTCGACAACATTGTTGGCGAGTTGGTGCTGGACGAGGGAACGAGCCCGGTTACCGGTTTCTCAACTGGCGGACGCAAGGACGTTGATGCCGCGCTGGACCACATGGTGCAGCCGTTCGCGCAGTGGAAGGCGAACCAGTTGACCAACGACGCCATGACTGGCACCGACCACTACGACTTCATGATCGAAGGAGTGCCGACGCTAGTGGCTAACCAAGCGGAAGCGAACTACTTGGTCAATTATCACGCTACGTCCGACACTTTCGACAAGGTTGATTTTCCGCAGTTGAAGAAAAACGAAGCAATGGCTGCCGAGTTGATATTTGAGCTGGCCAATGCGCCGCAGAGAATCGGTCCTCGGCTTACGAGGACTCAGATCGAAGCGACCTTCAAACAGACCCATCTCGACGACCAGATGAAGGGCTTCGGCCTGTGGGACGATTGGCAGAATGGCACCCGGGGAAGGAAGCCATGATGCATCGCCACGAGGCAATGAGAAACCCGGGCGGTTCGCCCGGGTTTTTGCAATGTCATTGGAAGGCTACTGGCTTGGCGGAGTCGCCGGCTTGGTCGCCGGCGGTTTAGGTGTCGCTGTTCCCGGCTTCGCTACAGGACGACGCGGCTCGATGATCTTGATGCGGATGATCTTGGGCGGGTCGTTTGGCCGGTTGTTGCGAGGATCGGCCGCCATGCGCGCGATCTTCTTCACCACATCGAGATCCTGGCATTGTCCGAAAATCGTATGTTTGCCGTTGAGGTGGGGCGTGGGGACGTCGGTGATGAAAAATTGCGAGCCGTTGGTATTGGGGCCGCTATTGGCCATCGCCAGCCGGCCGGGTTGGTCAAAGGTGAGGGAGGGACTGAACTCATCCTTAAAGCTGTATCCGGGATCGCCCTGCCCATTGCCGATAGGGTCGCCGCCCTGAATCATGAAATTCGGGATGACCCGGTGGAAGATGGTGCCGTTGTAGAGCGGCACACCCTGCATCGTCTTGCCGGTCTTCGGGTCCTTCCAGTCTTTCGTTCCGGTCGCCAGCCCGATGAAGTTGGCGACGGTCAGCGGCGCCTGAGCGGGGAAAAGTGTGCAAGTAATGTTGCCCGCCGTGGTCTCGAAGATGGCAGTCGGTCCCTTCGGCTGGGTCGCCCCCTGAACGCTTTTTTCGGTGTTCGCGTGCTGTGCCGATGTGCTGTTACCGCTTGAGGTCTGGCCCCCGGCGAAGGTAGTCAGAGTGAGACAAACAAGTGCTGCCAGTAGGTTTCGCATAAGTTCTCCCGAAGTAAAATTCTTCATTACTGCTGTTGCGATTGCGCCGTGGGCACAATCTCGCGGCGCGTGTCCTGATTGGTTTCTGCCTGAATTTGCTTGGCAAGCTTCTCCACTTCGGCGAATACTCGCATGAGGTTCCCGCCGAGAATCTTATCAAGGTCGGCGGCTTTGTAGCCGCGGTCGTACAGCGCCTGCGTGATCTTCGGCAGGTCGGCGGCGGAGTCGATCCCCTGCGGCGAACAATCGATACCGTCGAAATCGGAGCCCAGACCGACGTGGTCCACGCCCGCCACCTTCACCATGTGATCGATATGGTCGATCAGGTCGCTAAGCGGAGGCCGCGGCAACTTGACCACGAGCCGAGCCTTGGCTTCATCCAACTCCTTCTTGACCTCAGGGGTTTGCGCTTTGAGGAACAGCGACTGCACCTTCTCGTAATCCGGATCATGCTGCTCCTTAAGCTGTTTTTCGCGATCCACATACTTCTGAGAGATAAAACCGCAATAGAAATTAACCTGCGCCACGCCTCCATTGCGGGCCAGCGCGATCAGCATATCATCGGTCATGTTGCGCGGAGCGTTGGTGAGCGCGCGCGACGAAGAGTGCGACGCGATGACCGGTGCGCGGCTGGCCACCAGCGCCTGGAAAAAGGTGCGATCGGCCACGTGCGAAATGTCTACCATCATGCCGAGCCGGTTCATCTCGCGCACCACCTGCCGTCCGAAATCGGTGATGCCGTTGTGGTGCTCGACGCTTTTGTCGTCGAGGTCGCCGCTGGAATCGCCAAGCTCGTTGGTGTTCGACCAGGTCAGCGTCATGTAGCGAACGCCGAGGCGGTAGTAGTCGCGCAGGATGCGGATGTCGCCCTGGATTGCGTGTCCGCCCTCAACACCCAACAGCGCTGCAAGTTTGTGCTGGCGATGGGCGGCGAGAATGTCCTGTGTGCTGAAGGCCATCATCATCTTGTCGGGATGGAGGCGTGCCTGCTCGTAAACCGAGTCAATCATGTCGAGCGCCCGCTTGGTCTCGTGGCCCTTGTTGGCTTTCGGCTCGACCCAGATGGAGAAAAACTCAGCTCCGAGATTCCCGGCTTTGATCTTGTTGAAATCCAGATAGCCAGTGCCGGCGTCTTGCGCGAGATCGAAATTCTCGTCGACGAAGCGGCCGGGAGTGTCAGCGTGGGTGTCAACGACGAGCGCCGAATTGTGGATGGCGCGCCAGTTACCGGCGGGAGCTTTGGCTTGCGATGCCGGTGTTTTAGGTGCCGGCTTTGTAGCGGGGGTCGAGGTTTGCGAGAGAGCGGCAGTAGCAAAAAGAAGTATGACGAGGACAATCCGAGGGAACCTTTGCATTGCGACGGGACTCCGGAAAATTTGGTGTGCGCTTGGATTGTAAATGAAGGCGCGCAGTCCAGCTGCGGAGTGGCTGCGATTACCTGGCCAGAGGGTGGAGTACCGCTTCAGCGGTGCATTAAAGTGATCTTTCCTGGTTTGCCTCTATGTCCGGAACAGGTCCTTGACTGCCTGCCACATCACCTGGCCGCCGACGTCGGCGATGGATTTGGTCAAGGGTAATTCTTTGGGGCAGATCTCGACGCAGTTCTGCGCATAACCGCATTCCTGGATGCCGCCGTCGCCCATCAGGGCCTTCAGCCGTTCGGTCTTAAGCGCCTTGCCGGTGGGATGCGAGTTGAAGAGCCGCACCTGCGCGATGGTAGCCGCACCTACGAAGCCCGTCTTGTCCTTGAACTGCGGACAACTGCGGACAGCGGTACCCCCCGATGCTCGAACCGAGTAATATAATCCTCGTCAATTCAGGCGCCCTTGGAAGATTCGGTTTGGCACGAGCAGTTACAATAATACCCTCGGCTGGCGGCAAATAGTTCTCTTCGCTCAAGCATAAGCTTAAGTAATTTGGCTCTTTATTGATTTGGCGCTTTCCTGAGAATTCAGGATGCCAAGCAGCGGAGCAGGAAAGGAGTCGGAAGACGGTATTACCTCCTGTGCCCGGTTTTGTGCTTAATCCCGCTGTTCTGACGTATATTAACGGTTGGCAGGTCCTTTGATGGTGAAAACGCGGAAGGTGGGAGAAATCCGGAACGCTCTTGTTTTAGCGGGGATAATTATGCTCGGGGCATGTCTTCGTGTTCTTCACCTGGGCCAAAAAAGCTATTGGTGGGATGAAGTCGCCACAGTAGAAATTTGTACCGTGCCATTCTCCGGCTTCTGGAGATGGCTGTGGCGTTTTGAAGCAAACATGTCCTTCTATTATCTTCTGGTTCGCCTCTGGGTCCATTTCGGCCACGGCGAAGCCTGGGTGCGTTTGTTTTCCGCTGTAGCTGCAGTGGCATCTATCCCGTTGATTTATGCTATCGGAACTCGATTATCCGGAAAAGGCGCCGGTCTCCTATCCGCGCTTCTTCTCTCCATAAATGCTGCCCATGTAGCTTATGCCCAAGAGGCCCGCAGCTACGCTTTGCTCATGCTGCTATGCCTGCTCTCGCTGGTTTTCTTTCTGCGGATGAGGGACGCCGGCAACGGCAATGCTCTGGCTTATGTGCTGGTTTCTGGGTTGGCTGTTTACACCCACTTCTTTGCTGTTTTTTTTCTTTTTGCGCAGTGGAGCTCCATACTTTGGTTGCGTAGAGACAGCCTACAGTGGAAGAAATTCCGGTTGCCGATTTCACTGACCACCATCTTTATCGCGCCTGCATTGTTCTACATGTTCTTCCGTCGCTCCGGGCAACTAGCGTTCGTTTCTCCTACACACCTCAAAGACTTAAGCCGATTGATCTACTTTCTGGTGGCCGACGGCGGCAGATTTCATAAGGCATTGGCCCTGCTGTACTTATTGTGTTTCGGGGTTGCTGTGCGTCGCGTGTTTCCCCTTTGGCGAAGTAAACCTGGCTCGTCCCAAGACTGGGGCACGGTCGTCATGATCTCCTGCGCGGTGCTGCCGGTTATCGTTACGTTTGTCTTGTCTTTCTGGGTGCCCATGTTCGCGGCACGCTATCTGCTGATTTGCCTGCCTCCGCTAGTACTGCTCGCGGCCCAGGGGCTTGTCGAACTTCGTCCTGCATGGCTTGGGATAGGAGTTTGCGTTATCATCATCGCACTCTCTGCTGGTTCCCTGAGGTGGTACTACGCGCATCCGAAAGATGATTGGCGCTCCCTGACTGCTTATTTACTGCAGCACGCTCAGTCTGGAGATATAGTCGTCGGCTGCCCTCCGGGAGCGGAGTGGCCCGTGCAGCACTATGTGTCTGCGGGTCCCTCAGCCGCAACGCCCGAACTTTCTTATCTGGCGCCCGCCTTGTTGCTCAGAGACGTCCAGAACCATCGATCCGAAGGCAAACCGCTGCCCAGTACTCGCTTCTGGATGGTAGATTGGGGCAATAGTCCGGATGCAAAGAGGATTCCGCTGGCAGTCGCGCCTGAGTACGAACGCGTAGACGAGGAGCATTTCCCGGGTACTCTGACGTTAGCCCTGTACGCGAGCGCCGGACAGGGCGGG
Source organism: Terriglobales bacterium (assembly GCA_036511435.1). Lineage (GTDB taxonomy): Bacteria > Acidobacteriota > Terriglobia > Terriglobales > Acidobacteriaceae > Bog-257. The sequence continues at coordinate 8,500 of DATCCF010000169.1, forward strand.
AATGGGAAGTTCTGACTGGATTGGGAAACATGAAACGTGCCGAGCCACGGTTTGCCGTCTGCGTGAAAAAGAAGAGTACCGCGACGGGTGCCCCACCTTTATCCGCCCGCGGCAGTTGCGGACAGGTGGGGACGCGAAGCTATGTCCTGAAGAGGTCCTTGATGGCCTGCCACATCACCTGGCCGCCGACGTCGGCGATGGATTTGGTCAATGGCAATTCCTTCGGGCAGATTTCGACGCAGTTTTGCGCGTAACCGCATTCCTGGATGCCGCCGTCGCCCATCAGGGCCTTCAGTCGTTCGGTCTTAAGCGCCTTGCCGGTGGGGTGCGAGTTGAATAGCCGGACCTGCGCTATGGTGGCCGCGCCCACGAAGCCGGTCTTGTCGTTGAACTGCGGGCAGGCTTCCATACAGCAGCAGCACGAGATGCAGTTGGACAGCGGATACGCGTCTTCCTGCATTTCCGACGACTGGCGGGGGCCAGACCCAAGATCGTAGGTACCGTCAACCGGCACCCACGCCTTGACCTTCTTCAGGTTTTCGAAGAGCACGCTGCGGTCTACCGCAAGGTCGCGAACGATGGGGAACTTGGAGAACGGCTCCAGCGTGATGGGCTGCTTCAAGTTGGCCACCAGCGCCGAGCACGCCATCTTCGCCTGACCGTTGATGAGCATGGCGCACGAGCCGCAGATCTCTTCCAGGCAGTTGGAATCGTACGTGACCGGTGTGGTCGGCTTGCCCTGCCGCGTGACCGGGTTGGCCGCAATGTCCATCAGCGCTGAAGTGACGTTCATGCCGGGACGATATTGCAACTCGAACTCCTCCCAGTACGGTTTGGACTCAGGAGTTTGCTGGCGCTTAATTTTTAAGATAACGGTTTTAGAATTCGCCATTTTCGTTTTTCTTATTGGTGTTCACCCGGAACACGGCACACGTCGTTCAATGTCCTGCCCGGGCACTCCAAAGTAAAAGAGCACCTAGAATTAGTAGTGCAAAAATCTCTGGCTTGGACAGCAAATCGTGCGCAATCCATGCTCCTGCGATTGCCGCCAGCCCCGCGAAGAAGTAGATCAGCCGGTGAACCCTGCCCATATTGCCGACGAGTTGCATCGTTCCGGTATCCCGCTTCTTGGTGCCGTCCCCGAGGGACTCGGTCTATTCTTTCCACTCACCCACCGTTGAAACGGTGGGCTTTCTTATTCCGTCCCGCCAGCGGGACTGGATCTTCGCCGTCACAGCCAAATTCCCGAAGAACAGATCGCTTGCTAATTGCCGCGACCCAAAGCTGCGATTGACAACTGACAACTAGCCCCTGCCTTACGTCGCCGCGTCGTAGCGCCGCGGACGAGGCTTAATCAGCGACGTATCCACCTGTTCAAACTCGAAGCGTGGCTCATCGGCGTCGGCCGCGAAATATGCCTTCGTGGTCTTCAACCAGTTCGCATCATCGCGCTCCGGGAAGTCCGGCTTGTAATGCGCGCCGCGCGACTCGTCGCGCATGGCCGCTCCCTGCGCAATTACCCTTGCCAGTTGCAGCATGTTGTAAAGCTGCCGCGCGAACACGAACGACGTATTGGCCCACATCGAGCGGTCGCTCAGATTCACATGACGATAGCGCTCGAGCAACTCCACCAGCTTGGCATCCGTCTCGCGTATGTTCTTGTTGTAACGGATGACCGTGCAATTCTTAGTCATAGTCTCGCCCAGTTCGCGCCACAGCAGGAACGGGTTCTCGGTGCCCTCGTTCTTCATCAGACGAGCGTTGATTTCTTGCTGCCGCTTGCGCTCGGAGTCAAACACGTGCCCGGCGGGATGATGCCCGCTCTTGATCGCGTTGTGCGCGTACTTGACCGCATTCGGCCCGGCCACGAATCCGCCGTAGATGCAGGACAGCAGCGAATTCGCGCCCAGGCGGTTGGCGCCGTGGTACTGATACTCGCATTCGCCCGCTGCGTAAAGGCCCTCGATGTTGGTGCGCTGTTCAAAGTCCACCCACAGGCCGCCCATGGTGTAGTGCACGCCAGGGAATATCTTCATTGGTGTGTCGCGCGGATCGTCGCCAACGAACTTCTCGTAGATCTCGAGGATGCCCTCGAGCTTGCGATCAAGGGTGGCGCGGTCGATGTGCGTCAGGTCGAGATAGACCATCGGCTGCCCATCGATGCCGAGGTGAAGCTCGTAAACCACTTTGTGAATGGCACGGGTCGCGATATCGCGTGGCACCAGGTTGCCATACTTGGGGTACCACTCTTCCAGGAAGTACCAGCGCTCGCCTTCCGGAATGCTTTTGGGATCGCGCTTGTCGCCCGGTTGCTTGGGCACCCAGACACGGCCGCCTTCGCCGCGGGCCGACTCGGACATGAGCCGCAACTTGTCTTCGCCGGGGATACACGTAGGGTGTACCTGGATGAACTCTCCGTTGGCGTAGTACGCCCCTTGCTGATAAAGCGCCGACTGCGCCGATCCGGTGCAGACTACGGAATTCGTGGACTTGCCGAAGATGGCGCCGACGCCGCCGGTGGCAATGATCACTGCTTCTGCCGGGAATGTCTGCACCGCCATGCTGCGGAGATCGATGGCGCAGATGCCATGGCAGACGCGCTGGTCATCGATCACCGCGGAGAGGAATTCCCAGGCTTCGTACTTGGTGACTTTGCCTTCGGCCTCGTAGCGGCGCACCTGCTCGTCGAGCGCGTAGAGCAGTTGCTGTCCGGTGGTGGCGCCGGAAAACGCGGTACGGTTGTAAAGCGTGCCTCCGAACCGGCGGAAGTCGAGCAGCCCTTCGGGCGTGCGGTTGAAGGGAACGCCCATGCGATCGAGCAGGTCGATGATGCCGGGCGCGGCCTCGCACATGGCCTTCACCGGCGGCTGGTTCGCGAGGAAATCGCCGCCGTAGATGCTGTCGTCGAAATGCTGCCAGGTGGAGTCGCCCTCACCCTTCAGGTTCTTTGCGGCGTTGATGCCGCCCTGCGCGCACACGGAGTGAGACCGCTTGACCGGGACGATGGAGAAGAGGTCTACATGACCTCCCATCTCGGCAATCTTGATGGCGGCTGAGAGACCTGCCAGCCCGCCACCCACAACAATGATCTTAGGATGAGACATGATGATCTTTACGCAAATTGATGAATACGGCCGAAACCGCCGATCTTGAATCCTGGGTCCTGGTACCTCTAGTCGTGCTCAACATAGGGGACCTGATCGGCCGGCGTTTGTACGAAGCCGGTAATGGTCCAAAGCCCAATGCCGATGAGTACAAGCGCCAAAGCAGTGCAAACATAGCCGAACTTGCGGCGCGCGTTATCGCCGGTCGTCAAACCCCACTTGGCCGCAAACAGCCAAACCCCGTAAGCAAAGTGCCACGACACGGCAACGATTCCGATGACGTAGAAGGCGATCGTCCATGGACTCTGGAAGTCGAACCACACTTTCGAGAATGCGTTCTGATAGCCGCCACCCATCAGATGTACCCCCAGGAACCGCAGATCGATGACGTGGTACGCGATATAGATGAAGGCGATAATCCCGGTCCAGCGCTGTGAGGTGTAAAGCCAATTGCCGGTCCAGGGATATTCGCCGACATTGGAATCGCCCTTGTACCAGATGTACAGGCCGTAGATCCCGTGATACAGCAGCGGCAGAAAGATGAACACCCATTCCAGCACGTGCACGAACGGCAGGCTGGTGAGGAACTTTACCTGATCGTTGTAGGCCTGAACGCCCTTGCTCGCTTCCGAGTTGGAAATGAAGTGTTCAATCAGGAAAGCGCCGATGGGCACAATGCCGGAGAGCGAATGCAGGCGGCGTAAAACAAAAGAGTAGCCCTGGCCGGCGCGCAGGGGAGCCACTCCCTTCTTAATTCGAGCGGAACTCGTATCGATAGAACTGGCTGAAGAAGCCACGAAGCCAACTCCTTATGAATGCGGAGCGTATCGGCAAACCTAGCATTATCAATTTCGCCGAGTACGTAAGTCAAGAAAACCCCGGACGCGCTTTGCCGCCAGCGAAAAGCTGAGGCGGGCGCGCTCTCCGGCTGATAAGCGAGATTCAGGATAGCTGCTGCGATGGCGAAATACTCGTGATGTGTATCACAACGTCTTATGACGACGTGACCCGGGTCACCGGTTCGTGTGCGGGTGTTGTTCATGGCTTTCGTCCTCCCACGCGAGGAACGCCCGAAACGCCACGCCTCGGTGGCTGTAGAGGGCTTTCTCCTCGGCGGTCAGTTCGGCAAAGGTCTTGCCGATCTCGGGGAAGTAGAACAGCGGGTCGTAGCCGAAGCCGTTCGAGCCTCGCGGCGAGCGCAGGAGAATACCTTCGGCCTTGCCCTGAAAAGTGGCCAAGGTGTGGCCGTTGCGGGCCACGGCGATAGCGCAGACGAACCGGCCGGTGCGGTATTCGTCGGGAACGTCGTGCAGTTCGCGCAGCAGGCGCGCGTTATTGGCTTCGTCATCGGAGTTTGGCGCATGCTCGGGTGCGTTGCGCTCGTCGGCAGCATAGCGTGCGGAGCGAACCCCTGGAGTGCCGCCAAGCCCATCGACTTCGAGGCCCGAGTCGTCAGCGATTACTAACTCGCCATCGGCGTACTTGCTGTAGTGCTCGGCCTTCTTGCGCGCGTTGGCTTCGAAGGTCGAGCCATCTTCGATGACACCGGGCAGCGATGAGTAGCCGGGTAGGGTTTCGATTCGCACGTTATGGGCCGCGGCGGCTCCAGCAAGGTCACGAATTTTGCCAGGGTTGGACGTCGCGACCAGTACGCGTTTCATCAGCGCCTCCTGCATTCAACGTATCAGAATCGGCGCACCACGCCGAGCCATGCAAACATTGCTGTCTTGTCGCAATCAGAGATCAATACTTCGCATGAATTGAACATACACTTCTGCATTAACTTCCTAAGGAACGGCGGGGCGTGTACGTCAAATCTCGCGCACATCCTCCTGCCGTTTTCTTTTGTACAATGTCCCAATCGCAGTTGGTTCTACTCGCTAAAAGGCTTCCTGATGACATTGCAAGACGCACGCAACGAATTTCCCGCCCTGCAGCGGGAGACCTTTCTCGACTCCGCTTGTGTAAGCCTGGCTCCGCAGCGCACGGTCGAAAAGCTGCGCAGCTTTCTCGACATGGCCGCGAACTGCCCGTCGGGATCTTCGACGCAATACCACATTGATATGGACGAGATGCGCAGCCAGGCGCGTCCCCAGGTGGCGAAGCTCATCCACGCTGAGGAGGGCGACATCGCCCTGGTGGAGAGCACCACGCACGGCTTGAGCCTGGTAGCGAATGCGATTCCACTGGAGCGCGGCGACCGAGTAGTCATTTGCGATCTGGAGTTCCTTGAACTCGCGGTGCCGTGGATGCAGAAGCGCGAGGAACTCGGCATCGAAATTGACAGCGTCCGCAATCGCGACGGGCAGATCCTGGTCGAGGATATCGAAGCCGCGATTGGCAAACGCACCAGGGTGATCGCGATCAGTTCGGCGCAGTGGAGCAACGGTTTCCGTTGCGATCTGGAAGCGCTGTCTGGACTGTGCCGCGAGCGCGGGATCTTTCTCATTGTCGACGCAGTTCAGCAAATCGGCGCGATTCCATTCGACGTGCAGAAAACTCCGGTGGACGCAATCGCCTGCGGGGGACACAAGTGGCTCATGGCGCCCTTCGGCTGCGGCTTTCTTTACCTCAGCAAAGAGTTTCGAGCGAAGGTGAAGCCGCCGATTGCCGGGTATCTATCCGTAGCCGAACCGGAAGGAGGATGGGGCACGTACTTCCAAACGCCGTCCGCCACTCCAGTGCGTCACTACGAGTTTATCGGCGGGGCGCGCCGTTGGGAGACTGGGGGCACGGCCAATTATCCCGGGGCGATCGGACTGGCGGAATCAGTGCGGCTGATCAATGAACTGGGTACCGCCAACATAGGCGAGCACGTGTTATCGCTTACCGACCATCTCATCAGCGGGCTGAAGCAGCAGGACATCCGCGTGGTCACGGTAGAAGACCGGCGCTGGCGATCGGGTATCGTCACCTTCACGCTTGGCGACGTGGATGAGAATGTCGCGCTGATGAATTTTCTGCAACAGCACAAGGTCCTGGTCTCGGTGCGCTACACCTCCCATGTCGGCGGTGTGCGCGTCTCCTGCCACCTCTTCAACAACCAGGAAGACCTCGACCGCCTGCTCGAACTTGTGGGCGTGTACCTCCGTCAACATGCGAAGGCGACGGTGTAATGACCGAACGTCGCGCGAATGCTCAACCGCGTCATCATCGTGCGATCGGCAAAGAGCAAGGTCTAGCACGCCAACTCAACGAGCGGCAGTTGAGCATGATTGCCATCGGAGGGGCAATCGGCACCGGACTGTTCCTGGGCAGTGCGCTGGCGGTCCGCACCGCCGGGCCGGGCGTCATCCTGAGCTATATTCTTGCGTCGGGAATTGCGCTGCTGCTGATGGGCTGTCTCTCGGAGATGGCGGTTGCACATCCCACTGCCGGGTCGTTCGGGATCTACGCCGAGCTTTATCTTTCACATTGGGCGGGCTTCGTAGTTCGCTACACCTACTGGGCGGCGGTGTCTATCGCCATCGGCGGAGAAGCCGTTGCCGCCGCCATCTATACGCAGTGGTGGTTCCCGCATTCTCCAGCGTGGGCGTGGGTGATTTTCTACTCGGCGGTGCTCATCTTCATCAACGCGCGCAGCGTCGCTGCATTCGGGGAATTTGAGTACTGGTTCTCGATCATCAAGGTAAGCGCCATCGTCGTCTTCATCGTACTAGAGCAGTTCCTTAGAAGCTATATCCGAAAGTGAGGGGAGGCAGTAGGCTGCAGATGGCGATCTCCGCAAGCCCAGCCATGCCACGACCATATTCGGATGATTTGCGCTGCAAGCTTCTGCAGGTCTATGAGCGAAG
>DATCCF010000170.1:0-5839 GCA_036511435.1 Terriglobales bacterium
CGAGCGTTGGGTCGGAAGCTGCCGCCGTGACTTGCTCGACCACGTGATCGCGTTGGATGAGCGCCATCTGAAGCGACTCCTCTCCGAGTACATTTCCTATTATCACGACGACCGAACGCACCTCGGGCTGGACAAGCAAACGCCGGCTGGTAGGGTACGCTCTCTGGAAAACGGTACAGTGATTTGCCAGCAGCGCGTGGGCGGGTTGCATCACCGCTATGACTGGGCTGCTTGAATCGGTTGCACGCAAGCTTTCATTGGTCTGGGCCCACGACAGAAGTGTCCGCTCATTCAGCCGGTCACGAAGAAGTCCCGTGCGTCTGGCCATTCAACGCCACAGAAAAGTTAGGTCCTGATGTCAGCGAACTCTTGAGTATGCACTGCTCCTGGTGCGTTTTGGATTGTGGCGAGGCATACGGGGAATTTCAGATTGGAAATCTGAGGTTACAAATTCGATGCTTGCGGAAGGCGCTCACCCGGTGCCGCTAGCGGGCGGCGCCTTGTGGCCGAGAGTGCCGTGAAATGTGGAGTAGGGCTCGGCTTGGAGCGGTCGCCGAAGATCCCCTTCGTCCATTTGATCATCCAACTGACCGGCCTTACCCAAAATCTTGGAGTGCCGCAACTCTCACACCCAAAGAGCGGGCGCACGTCTGCCAGGATGGCATAGGCAAAGTTGAGTATCGCTTGGAAGGGCCGGAAACCAAATGCTCTGATCGCGAAGGTTCCGGTAAACCATTTGGTGCTAGGTAAGTTCCGCAGAACCTCCGCAACGGCTTCGCCCCCGAGCCTCATCGAGCCGTCGGGCATTAGGACATGGATTGTCGCGTACGCGTCCCATATATCGAGGTCCGGATTGAGGGACCGAAGCAGCTCCGGATCGTTACCGATCGGTCGTTCAATTATGGACGCCTCAGCCGATTTGGTCTACGCCAACTTCTGCACCCAATGAGCAATATGGCGGACCGCCTTCTGCATCACGCCGACGTGACCGTGATCGAGGGCGACAGCTATCGCGTTCGGGAAAGCGAACAGGAAGCGGCCGCCCGCAGGAGGAAAAAATGAATGCCTCGGCATGCGACTCCAGTGCCACCAGCTACGTCTCGGCAGTCCTGGCTTTGTACTTGGGACTGCCGGAGACCCCCTTGCGCACCAGCGCTCAGGATCAGAACTATGCTCGCCAACTCCATGACCAAAATGTGCCTTTGCCCGTAGTCGAGTCGGCTTTCCTGCTGGCCTCTCTGCGTCGATTACTCCGGCCTGCCGACGTACCGCTGCTGTCGCCCATTCGGTCGCTGGCGTACTTCCAGCCCGTCATCGCTGAACTGCTCGCCAATCCTGCACCCGAAAACTATCTGGAGTACTTGCGTCTCAAACTGCGGCACATCGCCAGCGGCAAGATCGTTGGCACGGGGCCGGGGCCGGCAGATTTTCCAAAAACTACGTTTTCAGAAGATCGCTAACATCCCGTTGCGCGCGGACGGCCCCGGCCCTCTTTACCTACGGATTACGACAGCTTTTTCAGCTCCTGCTGCGTGGTGTGGTTGACGTCATACTCTTCTCGCGTGGATTCGGCCATGCGCGGCTCATCCATTTCCTTTTGACCCGCGCGAGAAGCGCTTGGTTGGATTCTTGTCTTGGCTGGTGCTTATGCATACTTGCACGATGTCACGAATCCAAAAGGATTACAGGTCAATTGAGAACAGAGCTGATAATTTTGGAATTGTTGTTCCTGCCGAGCAGTTTTGAAGCAGTCCGCCGCAATCTGCGCCAGGTAGCATCTCACAGCGCCAGACGACGCGCCTCTTGCAGGCGATCGGACGCTTGGACTATCGAAGACGAACAGTGTCAGAAGATTGGCGGAGGGTATGAGGCAGTGAAGTTCAGATTTTTACAGTTTCTCTGAATGGAGCCAACATTGTATCTACGCCGATCCAGAGTCCTAAACTAGAAAGCCAAAACGGGAATTCTGGAACAAGGCGCGGGCCGGATGTTCAATCTTGACCGGACTTGGGATTCTCGGTGGCCTATATGTAGGTAGGTAATACCCGGAATTCACAACTGTGAATACGCAGAGACAGAGGAGACATCATGACAGCAACAATGGAAAGAACACCGACAGTAATGGCGGCAGACACTCTAACCGGCGACAAAGTCGTAAATTTCCAAAAAGAAGATCTCGGGAAAATCGAACATTTGATGATCGACCTGGAGTCAGGCCGCATCGCTTACGCGGTTCTTTCGTTCGGCGGGTTCCTGGGCATGGGCGATAAGTTATTTGCCATTCCATGGAGTTCCCTTAAGGTCGACACGGTCGAACATCGGTTCATTCTGAACGTCGACAAGGAATTGCTCAAGGCCGCTCCCGGTTTCGACAAGGAGCACTGGCCGAACATGGCTGACCGCGCCTGGGGCGCCAAAGTCTACACGTATTACGGCGCCAAGCCCTATTGGGATTAAAGGCGCGGGCCGAAGGGCAATGGCAGGGACAACGATCCAGAAACTGGACTGGTTGGCGGCGATAATGGCGCCAAGGTGAGTTACTGAATCCGGAAAACGCTTTGGGCCATTACGGCGCGGACGGTAAGGGGCGCTTCCGTTCTGACCACGCCTGGTTGGAACGGAGGCATGCTCTGCCCCTACGCCCCAAGGACAATCCCACCCGAGAGCCCTGGAGATGGACGCGAGAAAACGGGGCTCACAATTGTTACTTCGCAAGCACGACCGAGTTGCACGACGAGCTCATTTGAATCGATGCTGAACGCAACTGCTGAAGGGTCATGCTTCCCAAATTCACTCAATATGGTCGTGGCATTTTCAGGACCCTGCGTCAGCCGGAACGCGGAATCCAGCCTTGCATTGGAAAGGGGTATAGCAAATGGACAGGAAGTGGAAGGTACTTCTCGCGGTCGGTACAGGCGTGATCCTCACGAAACTGGTGCTGGCGGATTCGAAGCCCCTGCTACCCACCGTTTCAAGCGTGGATCTCACCCGTTACGTCGGCAAATGGTACGAGATAGCGCGATATCCAAACTGGTTTGAGAAGGAAGATGTCGGTGACGTCACTGCTGAGTACACCCCACGCCAGGACGGCAAGATCACGGTTGTGAACTCCTGCCGCAGAGCCGACGGAACGACCAAGACGTCCAAGGGTGAGGCCAAGGTTGAGGATAAGGCAACCAACGCCAAGCTGAAGGTTGCTTTCTTCAAGCCGTTTTACGGCAAGTACTGGATCATCGACCTGGCGGCCGACTACAGCTACGCCGTCATTGGTGAACCAAGCCGAAAATACCTTTGGATTTTGAGCCGTACACCACAAATGACCGGGGAAACATATGAGAAGATTACCCGAAGAGTACAGGAACTCGGATACGACCCGGCGAAGCTGATCAAGACGCCACAATCGCAGAGTTGAGCGCGCCATTGCGCTCCAAAGTGCGCGCATCGCCACCGATGTGCCGAAGAAATGCTGGCTGCTCTCGCGCATGCAACCGAGGGTAAATTCTGGCCTGCCCGAATGGAACTTCGGGCTTATGCTATTTATCGGCCGCAAAATGGTGTTCGTCTCCTACGTCCACGTGCTTTCGGCCGCATTTTTGATGGGATTGGCCGCGGCAGCGCCGATGGGCCCTGTCAACATGCTGGCCATCCGCCGCGGCTTGATAGGTGGTTGGCGCCATACCCTCGCCTGCGGAATCGGCTCCGTCACTGGCGATCTCATCCTCTTCTCTCTGGTGCTCCTCGGGGGACACTACCTCTTTTCCGACCTGTCCAACCCTACGCTCCATACCGTTTTAGCGGCCATCGGTGTAATCGTGCCGATGCAGACGATCGGAAGGCATACGATTCGTGTGAATGGAGTGTGAATTTGATGCGGCTTCGGGGGCCGTTCAGGGCACTCGGCTGTATTGATGCCGGACTCGAAGACTGGTCCGCGCCCCGCCGCAGTACGTGATCGAGCCCGATGCTGGTTAGGCTATTTCATGGCCATTGCTTTTGCCTGGTCGAGTGCGAGATTGACCTCCAGAACATTGACCCTCGGCTCACCTAGCAATCCCCAGGTTCGCGGCTGCAGATGCTGCTGAATGATCTGCCGCACCTGGTCTTCGCTCAAGCCGCGCTCGCGGGCGATGCGCGGAACTTGAAACTCGGCTCCCGCAGGCGAGACATCGGGATCAAGGCCTGAGGCAGAGGTCGTTACGAGGTCCACGGGAACCGGCTGGCCAGGGTTTTCGGCTTGCAGACGCGCAACATCGGCCTTCACGCGATCGATCAGCTTCTGATTTGTTGGACCTAAGTTGGTGCCGCCGGAGTTGGCGGCATCGTAGCCGTTGCCAGCCGCGGATAGCCGTGAGTGCAGGTATCCCGGCCCGACGAAAGCCTGCCCGATAATCCGCGAGCCGACGATTTCGCCATTGCGCGAGACCAGCTGCCCGTTGGCTTTGTCGCGGAACAGCAGTTGTGCCAGCCCCGTGACCACCAGGGGGTAGATGAGTCCCAACAGCACCGTCGTGACGATGGTCATCAGGATTGCAATCTTAAGATTCTGCTTCATACGTCCTCTTCTTACGCCAGTCCGACGCCGGTGATAATCATGTCAATCAACTTGATCCCGATGAACGGAATGATGATGCCGCCCAAGCCGTAGATGAGCAGGTTGCGCCGCAGCAGGACAGCCGCGCTAAGGGCCCGGTACTTCACCCCGCGCAGCGCCAGCGGAATCAGCGCAATGATGATGACGGCATTGAAAATCACGGCCGACAGGATGGCGGATCCAGGTGTGCGCAGGTGCATGATGTTGAGCGCGTTCAGCACCGGAAACGTTCCGGCGAACATGGCCGGAATGATCGCGAAGTATTTGGCGACGTCGTTGGCGATGGAAAATGTTGTCAGCGACCCGCGAGTCATCAGCAACTGCTTGCCGATAGCGACCACCTCGATAAGCTTGGTCGGATTGGAATCCAGGTCAACCATGTTGCCGGCTTCCTTGGCTGCCTGGGTGCCGGTGTTCATAGCTACACCGACGTCAGCCTGCGCCAGCGCCGGAGCATCGTTGGTCCCGTCGCCGGTCATGGCAACGAGTTTGCCTTCTGCCTGCTCGCGACGGATGAGGTCCATCTTTTCCTTGGGTGTGGCTTCGGCGAGGAAATCGTCGACGCCGGCCTCGCGCGCAATCGCCGCTGCCGTCAGCGGGTTGTCGCCGGTGATCATTACCGTCTTGATCCCGTATGGTCAAGATATTCGACCGGTTTGAAAAGGCGAGGCTTGCAGCCTCGACTAGTCTCTTCGGATTGCCTTCTCCACCGCCTCGATAAGGCCTACAATCCAGCTTCCCCTAACTCGATCAACCAAAGAGGAACAAAATGGTTTGGGCTCGCATGCTGGCCTACATCACCGGCACCGTCGATCAAGAACTGCTGTTGAGGAACGAATATTTGGCTGCAGAGAACCGTATCCTGAAAGCGCAGATCAAGGGCCGACTGCTTCTTTCGGAAGCCGACAAGGCCACGCTCGCGGAGATCGCTCACCGCCTAGGACGTAAGGCGCTGGAGGAAGTAGCGGCCGCGGCCAAGCCGGATACCATTCTGGGTTGGTATGGCAAGCTGATCGCCAACAAGTTCGACGGGTCCAGATTCCGTCGTTCCGCCGGACGGCCCAGAGTCGAGGAGGAGGCGGAACGTTTGGTAGTACAGATGGCGAGGGAGAATCCCACCTGGGGCTATGATCGCATCGTGGGTGCCTTGGCCAATCTTGGCCAGCGGCTATCGGACCAGACGGTGGGCAACATCCTGCGTCGCCACGGAGTCCCTCCTGCCCCCAAACGAAAGCACACGACCAGCTG
>DATCCF010000171.1:0-4900 GCA_036511435.1 Terriglobales bacterium
CTTCGCTCATAGACCTGCAGAAGCTTGCAGCGCAAATCATCCGAATATGGTCGTGGCATGGCTGGGCTTGCGGAGATCGCCATCTGCAGCCTACTGCCTCCCCTCACTTTCGGATATAGCTTCTAAGGAACTGCTCTAGTAACAGCAGAGTGAAGACCTGCTGTGCGGTATATACGGCGAGGGCGATGAAGGTGCTGTAGACACACAGCACGGTCAGAAACTGCGTGAGCTTGTAGTAGCCAAATAGGTTTGCCAACTGCGCCAGGGCCAGGAGGGCGATGGCCACCCGCGACCCGAAGATAAGCAGCCTGTGCCGGTTGCCCAGTTTCTCCGCCTCGGCCATGCGCGCAGGTCTGAGGAGGTAGGCGAAGAGCACGACCGCCACCGCGGGGCCGAAGAACTGCGCCTCACGCTTGGCAGAGGACGAGAGTGTGATCCAGGTGAGAACAGCATGGAAGGCATAAACTCCCAACAGGCAGTACAGCGGCAAGCGGAAACAAGGTTCGATCAGCCGCGGCAACAACACCAGGATGGAAAAGAAGGAGAGCAGGATGGCAATGCCGATCAGCGGCAGCGGCGCAAAAGGAGCCAGCAGGAATGCCAGAAGCAAGGGCGGCAAAAGTCCGAGCGCTAACCAATGCCGCGTGATCGCCAGCGCGCTCGCCTGCAGTTCTCCGGCGGGCTCAATCCCGCGGATCCTAACAGACAACCGGTATGCGCCGAAGAGCGACAGCAGCAGCAGCACGGCAAGCGTGAAGAATATTCCCAAATTTTCCTGCGCAAACGACTCGATGCCGATCACGCGTGCGCTGGCGTTGCGAAACAAACCGGGCGGCGGCTCCCCCTGCTCCCGACGCAGGAAGACATGCCACAGCGGCAGGCTGTCGCGCTGCAGGATGCGGTCTTTCAATTGGGTGCGCGATTTCGCCAACTGGTCCAACACCTCGAGCCCCAGTTGGTGCTGATTGGCAGCGATCACCTGGAGGTTGACAATCACTCGCAACAGGTCTTGCGCCTGGGACTTTGTCGTCTGAATGCCTTTGACCGCATCTCGGATGACGTCGAGCGTGGGCCCGAGACCGGGAGTATTTTTGTTTTCCTCCAGAGTCGTTGTCCACTGCGGCTGCCAGGCCTGCAGTTGCTGCACCGCCGACTGCGCGGCATTGGCCCAATCCAGCAGTTGCCGGCGTGTGGCGGCGCCTTCGATGGAGAAGACGTGCCAGTAGGTCTCCTGCTCGCGCAGCTCCAGCACACTGGGAGATCCAGACAGCAACGCGTCAACTTCTTTCTTCTTGGCCTGCCACGAGGCATCACGTTCCGCCAGCGTGGCCTTCACGGCATCGAGTTGGTCGCGTGTGGGCAACTGGTTACCGATGTCGCGCAGCAGGCGCATCAAATCTTCGGCGCGGGTTGAAACATCAGGCAGCGGGATGGCCGTTGGAGGTTGCGCCTCGGCGGGCGGAGTGGGCGGAGGAGCGGGTTGACTGGCCTGCGAAGAATTCTTGTTGCCCAGCAGCGAAGCCAGCGGGTTGCTTGCGAAGGAGCTGCCCGGCTGGGCCGTTGCCGATGTGGCGAAGCATAGCAGCATCGACAGCAGGATTAGGCTGACGTATCCCGCTCTTGCGCCAATGCGCACCAAACCTGCCGATGGACGTTGCTGCAACATGCTTTTGCCCATTATCGCCTATCGCCGGACAGGAATGCCTGGGAGAAACAGGAACGCACTTTTTTTGGGTGTCTTTATGGAATGGCTGAACGGAGGGGTCCTTCGACTCCCTCGCTGCGCTCATCGCTCCGTCGAAAATCATTTACTACGGAGACACGGAGGACACGGAGTTTTTGGTTTCTATCGAGCTTTCTCCGTGATCTCCGTGCCTCCGAGGTTAATTTTCATTCGTAATGGGTGGGCTGCAAGAGCGTGCGTGAGAACCGACTTTGGTATTTGCCAGTGGAATGTGCTGGCGGAAAATCCAGCGCCATAGGCGCGGTTCAGTTTAGCCCAGCACGGAGCCGCAGGCGGAGTGCTGGGTAAAGTGGGAAATAGATCCGAGTCCCTTCAGGGACGCCACAGTTCTCACACACCTATACACACTCAAGGTGTTTTGGTATGCACGGTGCCAGACCGTCAACTGCCGAAAGTTTTTCCCATAGTCGGTTCCTTTCGATCCGATCCGTCGGACAGATCGCGTTTGAAGGTCTGATTTGCGAGGGTCGCTTTTGCCAAGTGCCAAGTGCCAAATGCCAACTGCCCAGCACTACTGCGGCGGCGTTTGCGGCGGCGGAGCCGTCGTTCCTGTGTCGCCGCCGGTCGCCGGCTGATCGGCCGTCGGGGGTTGCGCCTCGGCCCTCTGCGGAGGCAGGGGATAGTATCCATGCTTGGCGAAGATCTCCAGGCCGGGGCGTCTTACCCGCACTTCGATCTCGCGGTAATTGCTGGAAGGTTTTTGTGGAGTGTTATAGCCCAGCGTGTACTGGTTACGAGCTTCCATGGTGATGCGCTGATAGGCGCTTTCGATGGACTCCTTGGAGAACTCGTTGAGCACGTCGCCGCCGGTGGCGTTGGCGTATCGCGGAAGGATGTCGCTGTAGCCGAAGCCCGGAATCCGCGCCTTTTCGATCTTGTTATAGATTGGCATGGCCGCTGAGTCCACGCCAATCGCATAGACTGCGATTTCGTCCGTCAGCAGCACCTTCAAAACCTGAGCATAGCTGGCGCGGCTGCCCAGTTCCTGGCCGCTGCTGATAACAAAAATGATCTTGCGGTTCTGGCGCGGACGGCGGGCCAGGTTCTGGGCGGCTGCCAGGATCGCATCGTTCAGCACATGCGACTCCTTTTCGGGAGTGATCACCTGCCTGGTCCCCGGCATGGGCTTGCCATTGGTCACCGGACCCGACCCAAAAGGTCCACCCACCACCGGTGCACTGGGCTCTTGGCCACGTACATCCTTAATCCGCTGCAGAGCAATCTCTATACGACTCGCGTTGCTGAAGTCCGACCGTTGGTTGACCGTATTGCCATAGGTGAATACGGCCACTTCGTCGAATGGGCCAAACGATCCGCCCAAGGCGGAGAACGTCTGGTTCACCTTCTTCAGCGTCAGGTCCGACATGCCCTGGTCAATGATCAGCGCGGCGGAAAGTGGGAACGGATCGCTGGTGAAGAGCTTGATCTGCTGCTTGAGGCCATCTTCGTAGACGCTGAAGTCGCTCAGCAGCAGTCCATCCACCAGTTTGCCTTCGTCGTCCTTCACCGTAACCGGAACGGTGACGAAGCTGACCGTCCGCTGCAGCCGGAACAACTCATCGCGACCGCTCTCCCCAGCGTTGGAAGCGCTGCTGGCAGGCGCCGTCTTGATGCCTTGTGAGCCCGGAGGCGGCGCTTCTGGATTGGTCGGCTCGGGAAACGGCTGCTGGGAGCCGCTGCGAGTATTTGACGGCGCTTCGGGGTTTGCACCGGAAGAGGAAGAACCCTGGTCGTCAGGTGTCCCCTGCGATGGCAGATTGACACTGGGAGCGGGCGCATTATTCTGCGGCGTGGGAGCGTCGGGCAGTTTTTGCTCTTGCCCTATCGCGTAGCTGGCAGCGAAACTCAGGACCGCAGCCATCGCGGCGGATTGGATCCACGGGATCAATCGGCGATTGAACATGTATCTCTATTGTCTCCCAGATTGCCCTAACTCTGGACAGTATAACCGCACCGCGACGCCTCGGCAGCCCTCATTGCTGCGGAATCATATTGCGGTGCTCTACAATGGATGCATC
This sequence comes from Terriglobales bacterium, assembly GCA_036511435.1. Taxonomy (GTDB): domain Bacteria; phylum Acidobacteriota; class Terriglobia; order Terriglobales; family Acidobacteriaceae; genus Bog-257. The sequence goes on from DATCCF010000171.1 coordinate 3,763, forward strand.
CAACAGGAAAGAGAAGCTTATGCTGTTCCACCGATTTCGCCAGTTCGCCACCGTCCTATGCCTCATCCTGGTCTCCAGCCTGGGGGTCGCGGCCCAGTCGCAAAATCCGCCGTCGCCGCCGCCGGCTCAAGATCGGCAATCCCAGTCCCAGGCGCCGGCCGAAGATGATTCCCTGCAGACCTTCAAGGCGCAGGTGAATGTCGTCAACCTGTTCTTCAACGTGAAGGACAAACACGGCATGCTGATTCCCAACCTCACCAAGACTGACTTCGAGGTGCTGGAGGACGGGAAGCCGCAAACCATCAAGTACTTTTCCTCGGAATCGAACCAGCCGTTGACCCTGGGCATCATGATTGACACCAGCGCCAGCCAGACCCGGGTTTTGGAAATTGAGCAGACGGCCTGCGCCGAGTTCCTGCACAGCGTTCTGCGCGCCAAAGACTTGGCGTTTGTTATCAATTTCGACGTGGATGTGGACCTCGATCAGGACTTCACCAACAACGTGCGCGATTTGACCAGGGCGCTAAACAAGATGCAGATCAATGCCGGGATGGGCGGTGGCCCGCCGGGATTGGGCGGTGGTCCGATTCCAACCACCCCGCGGGGCACGCTGCTGTATGACGCCATCTACCTCGGCGCCAACGACAAGTTGAAGAACGAAGTGGGACGCAAGGCCATGATCGTCTTTACCGATGGCGAAGACCAGGGCAGCCGCCTGCGAATTCAGGACGCCATCGAAGCCGCGCAAAAGGCCGATACCATCTGCTACGTGATCCTGATTGCCGATCGCGGATTCTACGGTGGCTTCGGTTACAGCGGCGACTATGACATGAAGAAGCTGGCCGAACAATCCGGCGGCCGCGTCATCGAGGTCGGCAACAAGCAGGAGAAGCTGCGCCAGGCCTTCGACCAGATCCAGAACGAATTGCGCAGCCAGTACAACCTTGGCTACACGCCCACCAATACCAAACTCGACGGCAGCTATCGCAAGATCCAGATCCACGCCAAGGGCGGAGAGTACAAAATCCAGGCCCGGCAAGGTTACTACGCGATGGCCAAGGACTGAAAAGCAGGGGTCAGGGGTCAGGGGTCAGGGGTCAGGGGTCAGGGGTCAGGGGTCAGGGGTCAGTGATTAGTG
>DATCCF010000172.1:0-2072 GCA_036511435.1 Terriglobales bacterium
GCTCAGGCTGAAAAAGGTGCTTGTATCTTTTCAGCGTCTGTGGCACAATTCCTCGCACGGCAGGCTCAGAAGGCCCAGTTTTCTGCGGCGCCGGTTCCTCGTTCGAAATTACGGGAGTGCACGTGTCCGACGCCATCCCAAGACGATCTCGCGAAATCGTCTCGATACGAAGTCACCCTCTTCTCTGCGCAACAAGTCGAGCTGTTCCGAGGACAGGGTCATACTTGGATCCGGCGCATTCTGGCCTCCCGAGAGGCTGCCAAACGCTGTGTTGACAGGCTTGGGGTGCATGTTGTAGAGTTTCACCAATTCCTAACCATCGGTTAGGAATTCGTGAAAATGCCATATTCGCCGCGGAATATTAGAATCGCCTGTAATCATGCGGGTCTGACGCATTATGGCGGTGTTTACTTCTTCCATGAATTTCTGCGAGCGCTGCATCTCCGCCATTTCCTGGCCACGCATCTGACCTACCCCAGGCGCAACAGCCGATATCACTTATCCCAAATGGTATTGGCTCTGATGTACCCCATCGTCCTGGGGTTGGATCGCTTGGAAACCGCGTCATTCTTACGTTCCAACGGCACCTTCCAATTCCTCACGGGCTTGCCGAGCTTTCCCGATCCTCAGACTTTGCGCCGCTTTTTACACCACGCACCTGACGCCTTCTGGCAACAGATGCACCGCGTCAACGACCGACTGCTGCAAAGGTTCATCCACTTGCCCTCTCAGCGCTCCCGATTGATTTTCGATTTGGACAGCACCGTCGTTACGGTATTCGGGAACCAGGAGGGTGCCGCCGTCGGTTACAATCCCCGCTATCGCGGCAAGAAGTCCTACGACCCCCTGCTCTGTATGGAAGCGAATTCATCCTACCTCTGGGATGCCGAACTCCGTCCCGGAAATGCCGGAACCTGGGATGGCAGCATTGAAGTGTTGGACACCAGCTTCGCCAATGTTCCACCCGAGATTCGCGAGTTGCGTGTCCGCGCCGACGCCGGCTTCGGCTTCAATCCTGTGTTCGTCGCCCTGGAAGCCCGGCGCGCACAATATGCAGTCGTCGCTCGTTTGACCCCAGCGTTCAAGAGACTGCTGCCAGGCATCTCGTATGAACCCGTGAATCGCAAGTGGGAGATGGCCGAGTTCGAGCACCGCCCACATGGTTGGCCGCAGGCCCGTCGTTTCGTAGTGGCGCGAAGATTCATTCAACAAGAGGAAGCCGAGACCACGCTGTTTTCCATGGGCCGCTACATCTATCGTGCATGGGTCACCAACCTGCCGCTCACTCCAGCCGGGATCTGGCATTTCTATGACGGACGTGCGGCAATGGAACCGCGGATTTGCGAACTGCGCGAAGACTTTGCGCTGCGCAAGATTCCCACCGCGTCGTTCGCCGCCAACGCGCTCTACCTGGAGATCGTGCGCCTCGCGTACAATCTGGTGACTGCGTTTCAGCGCCACTGTTTGGATGAATCCTGGCAAAACCTCACATTGCAGAAGTTGCGCTATAGGCTGTTTCTCATTCCCGGCGAACTGACGCGCCCACAAAATCGCCCGGTGCTCAGACTCCGACCTTCACCGATGATAGAAAGCCTCGCAGAAACGATACTCGCCAGGGCCGCCAGATTGAAGCCCCTTCAGCCCTGAAACCGCGTTTTCACACCGGATCCAAGTCATATGGTACTGCCTAGCACGTGGAATCGCGAACGCCCTGGAAACGACTGAAATCAGGATCAAAGCGGCGGCGGCGTAAGCTTGGCTGGCGTCCGAGAGAACTACGGCACCCAGGGCGTAGCAAAACCCAGCGAAGCCGCAGATGAGAAACACGTCGATCGATGTCGAATAGATGATGCCGTTTGAGTAAAAATGCTCTTTATGGGACTTTAGCGCTTCGTTTCGACCGACGGCTTCCCAGAAGACACCCGTCAGTTCCTTGTACACCTCTGAATTCGCAAGCTGGACCCTCTCAGCATCCGTGACGTCTATTTCTCTGGGAATCATGTCCAGCAAACGAGTCCGGATCTGTTGTCCCACATACGCATTCATTTCTTGCTTCCAACGTGATTTGCGAA
>DATCCF010000173.1:0-8621 GCA_036511435.1 Terriglobales bacterium
CTTCGCTCATAGACCTGCAGAAGCTTGCAGCGCAAATCATCCGAATATGGTCGTGGCATGGCTGGGCTTGCGGAGATCGCCATCTGCAGCCTACTGCCTCCCCTCACTTTCGGATATAGCTTCTAAGGAACTGCTCTAAGGCGAGCGCGAGCGCGAAGACCCCACCTGCAATTGCGGTAGCGATGAGTATTCCGGCCACGTGGTTTAGGCCGGCACAGCAGCCGACAGCGGTCATAAGCTTCACGTCACCGCCGCCCATGCCTCCGGCGAGGTAGAAGACCAGGAATGTCCCGCCTGCGACAAGGCCTGCCAGCACGGCATTGGCGATGGAACGGCAGCCCCCCAGGACAGGGTGGAGCACCAGGCCCAGCAGGATCGCGGAACCGGTTAGCCAGTTAGGGATTCGGCGGGAGCGCAGGTCGCAGATGGCGCCACTCAACGCACAGACAGCGGCTGCTCCGAGATACACCGTTTCCGTACCGATATTGGCCACGTTGAATCCACCTTACGTTCGTCCGCCGAGCGCTATGTGGCCGGGCAAATTACTGGCCTGGCAACGATGGCCTGCAGAAGCCTGGTGGTGCGGTGACGACCAGGGTCCACCACCGCACCACCCAGCCACTTGAGAGCCATAACTTATTTTTCTAAGCGTTCCCGCCTGTATGGCCCCCGGGTCAGGCGAGCACGTTGTTGAGTTGGGTCTCGATTGTCGTAAACCCACTGCCAACCGCGTCTGCAACGGCTTTCATGCTGACTACGCCGCGCCAAGTGCGGTCGTTATCGACGTAAACAGGGTTCCAATCGCGGTTGAAACGGCCTTCATGCTGACCACGGCGCCCAGGGCAATCAAGGCAGCGATGAGAGCGTACTCGATCAGGTCCTGACCGGACTCGTCCTGCCTTAGGTTCTTGAAAAGTTTCCACATAAATGCAACCTCCAATGCGGGCATTTATCCGACTTTGTTAATCTCGAAGGCCGCGTACCAGCCATGCCGATACAGAGCCCAGTCACAACACGAGAGCGCGCTGCTTAGAGCCGTTGCAATTGAGCGGAATGCAGTTGCGACGACAGTACAACGGCAACAGCGTCCTATTGTGCTGCTATGCTTATCGGCCTACCGGCCAAGAAACTTGAGCTGCATTCTGGCCGCACCTGACACGGCGAGAAGACTCTCTTATTCGCCATCTCAGCCCAGTGCTGGGAAGGCCCGGGTGAATGGCAGGCTTTATGGGCAAGACCTGCCCAATTTCGCTCTTTGCTTGTCCGCCGCCAGGTTATCGGCGTAACTCGCGCCGCGGTTTAGAGGCGACTTTTATGACCACCGTTACATACTTTCCGCGATCCGCCGATGTTAATGACCAGAACGGCCGTAGGAATCGAGTTGCTATGAATGACTTTGCCAGGCGAATTCTGCTCATCGAGAATTCGGAGTCGATTGTCAGCCAGGTCGAAAGCAGTCTGTCTGACCCGGGCTGCTTCCATCTGCAGCGATCGGAAGACCTCACATCGGGTCTAAACCGTTTGCGCAACTCGTCTTTCGATGCCGTGGTTCTTGACCTGTCGCTGCCCGACAGCACCGGTATCGATACTTTGGTCGCCGTCCGGAATGAATGCCCCGAGACGCCTATCGTAGTGCTTGGAGAGGATGAAAATCCGAGCGCAGGTATGCGGGTGCTCAGCGAGGGGGCGCAGGATTACGTCACCAAGGCGGCGTGGAACCCAGTATCGCTGCCGAGGATTCTGCGGTTTGCGATAGAGCGCCATAACACTGGCCGTCCTTCAGTTACAGCCAAGGATGGAAGGCTGTTGACATTTATCGGGGCGAAAGGCGGAGTTGGCACCACCACCGTAGCGTTGAACATTGCCGCGGCGCTGGCGGCGCTCGATCACCCAACGATCGCCACAGAATGGTGCTGGCCTCGTGGGAACTTCTCTCTCTACCTCTCAGAACCGCCGGCGACGAATCTCAGCGCGATCGGAACATTGCCACCTCGCTCCATTACCGCATCGGTGTTGAAGAAGCTGCTGGTCACAAGCTCGAACAACCTGATGTTGCTACACGGCCCGCAAACTGCCGGTGAGTTCCAGTATTTGAACCATGCCCAGGCCGAAGCATTTGTCGCCAGCCTTTTGCAAATCGCGGATTTTGTCGTGGTGGATCTCCCGCCTCATCCCAGTACAGTCAGCCGCGTGGCGGTTCGCCACTCGTCCACCGTTGTCGTGGTACTGGAACGTAATCCCGAATCTGTCGTCCTGGCGAATGAGACGCTCTCCATGATTCGTTCGTGGGCCGCTGGCGATATCGCGATAACAGCGGTGGTTGTAAGTAAGGGAGGATCGGCCACTCCAATGTCACTGGACGACATTCGCTCGGGGCTTCGCTGCGGCGTGGTTGGGGTTGTTCCACCCAGCACGGAGCCTATGCCCGGATTCTCCAAGCGGCTTCCGATTACGATCTCGCGGCAAGGCTCGCTCCCGGCGGACACTCTGACCGACATCGCAAAACGACTGGCAAGCAAGCAACTGGAATTGCCGGCAAGTTGAATACCTCGCTCTTCCGTTTTGAAATCCACGGCATTCGGTGTGTAATCGGAACGTAGCCTGCCAGCAAAGCCATGATGAGAATCGCATGTCGTCTGCGTGTCCTTCTGTATATTGCAGCAATGGCTTTCTTCGCCGTCACCATCCGGGCACAAGGACCGCTGGCGCCATCCGCCAGCCCAGTGCCCACGAAACTGCCGCCCGCTCCGGGACAAGTATTTACCCTGACACCCGAGGCCGGTTTCCATAATGAGCCTTCCATTGCGGTGAGCCCAACTGATCCTTCGCAGGTCGTGGCCGCATATCAGGTTCCGGCGACGGTGGCCTTCTCGCGGGATGGCGGTAACTCGTGGAAGGTCGCGACTGGCACCGCTCCCACTGACTACCGTGTGTCGGGCGATGTCTCGATCACCTACGACAAGCACGGCGCTGCAATTCTGTGCTACATCGCATTCGACCAGCTCGGCACCGACAACTACTGGGCGCGTGGCGCCACGCGCAACGGCATCTTCGTGCGTCGCTCGGTGGATGGCGGCGCCACCTGGGACGCGCAAACCCACTCCGTCATCGCGCAGCCCACAAAGCCGGGCATTCCCTTCGAGGACAAGCCGTATATCGTCGCTGACAATACCGACAGCAAGTACGCCGGCAACCTCTACGTGGGCTGGACCGAGTTCCGCATCGACGAGTCCGTCGTTCTATTTTCGCGCTCCACCGATGGCGGTCTGACATGGTCGGCTCCGATCGATATCAGCGCTCATCACGGCCTGCCGCGCGACGACAACGGTGCGGTCGAAGGTTTCACCGGCGCTGTCGCGGCCGACGGCACTCTGCATGTGGTTTGGGCGGATGGCGATTCCATTGTGCTGGCATCCTCGCGCGATGGCGGCAAGACATTTTCCAAGAGCCGCGCCGTCCTCAAAACCGCTCCGCTGTATTTTGCGGTAGCGGCACTCGACCGGGCGAACGGCTTTCCGGAGATTGCGATTGACCCGCGTCGCGGCCGCAAGGGGCTTTTGTATGTCACCTGGAGCGATTATCGCGACGGTGACATTGGCGTGTTCTGCGCCACCTCCGACAATGGAGGCAAGTCCTGGAGCAATCCGGTACGCGTAAATTCTAATCCCGTCCATGACGGCACCGATCAGTTCTTCCAGTGGCTGGCTGTCGATCCCGCGACGGGTGCGGCGAACATCATCTTCTACGACCGGCGCATCGATCCCGACAATCGCAAAACCACCGTGACTCTCGCGCGTTCGGTGGATGGCGGCCGCACATTCGCCAATTACGCGTGGACACAGGATGCATTCGTCACGCGCCGGCAGGAATTTCTCGGAGACTACATTGGCATTGCGGCCCTGAACAACAAGGTGTATGGCGCGTGGGCGGAGATTCCGCCGCCCAATGCGCCGAGGGACAAGACCGAGCCACCGCCGACATCGTTCCGGCCGCACGCCGTGGTTCGAGTGGGCGTGGCCGACTTTGGCAGCGCACCCCGCTAATCGCGCAGCCCAAGACATAAAAGAGCGGCGCCATCTATTAAGGATCGCAAATTATAGTGACACCTCGGTGGGCAAAAGGGCTGGATCGTGATTAATGAATTGTCACTACGAGCGCCCGGGTTTGGCGCGAGGAATCTGCTTTTTCCATGAACATCCACAAGCAGATCCCTCGCTGCGCTCGTGATGACAAACCTGATGGAATGTCACTCTATTTCGCGAACCTCAATAGGGCGGGCTGCCGTGATCGACCATGAGGGTTGAGCTTGATGCCAGGTTGCGTGATGCCTACGAATCGCGTCAAACTTTCCCATTGCGAGGGCGCTTTCTCGGCTGCGACTCTTGGCGCAGCCAGGGGCACCTTCACCGCATCTGTGTAACCTACATGTCAACATAAAAGGGGCTCGTAATGAAGATCGCATTTCTTGGATTAGGCAACATGGGAAGCCACATGGCCCGCAACCTGCTTCGCGCCGGGCATGACGTCACGGTGTGGAACCGAACTCCATCGAAAGCGGATGGACTACGCACCCAAGGCGCCAAGGTAGGCAAATCGGCAGGCGAAACCGTAAGAGACGCGGAGGCCGTCATCACCATGCTGGCCGATGATCACGCTGTTGAATCGGCTGTATTGCATTCGGAAGGAGTGCTGGACCATCTGTCAAGCGGCGCGGTGCACATCTCGATGAGTACCATTAGCGTCGCACTCTCGAAAAAGCTGGCCGAAGAACACAGCAAGCACGGGCACCAATACATTGCTGCCCCGGTATTTGGACGTCCGGAAGCGGCGGAAGCGGGAAAGTTGTTCGTGGTGGCGGCGGGCGACAAGTTGGCCGTGGAGCGCTGCAAGCCGCTGTTGGAAATATTGGGGCAACGTGTGTTCGTTATCGGCGACAAGCCGGAAATGGCGAACGTGGTAAAGCTGAGCGGCAACTTCCTCATCGCTTCGGTGATCGAGTCGCTGGGAGAAGCGATTGCGCTCACGCGCAAGTACGGTATCGATCCGCATGACTATGTCGAGTTCCTGACCAATTCTTTGTTTGCCGCTCCGATCTACAAAACGTATGGCGGCATTATTGCCGAGGAGAAATATCTCCCTGCGGGGTTCAAACTGCGACTAGGGCTGAAAGATGTCCGGCTTGCCCTGGCCGCCGCTGAGTCGGTAGATACGCCTCTGCCTTTCGCCAGTGTATTGCGCGACCACATGCTGACTGCCATTGGCCGCGGCATGGAGGAAATGGACTGGAGTTCGACGGCCAAGCTGGCGGCGGAAAATGCCGGATTGAAATGACTGCACAAACGGCCTTTGGGTCCACCGCATTGCTTTAATGTTGTAGTATCTTAAATAGAGGCAATCGTGGTTCGACCTCAGTCCCATCGAGCGCAGGAACGTCTGGCGCTGAGCACCTATGTCAAGTTGATGCGCGCCGCCAATTCGGCCCGCAGCTATGCTTCCCGGAGTCTCAGCGATTCCAACTTGACCCTGACCCAATTCGCTGTCCTGGAAGCGCTCTATCATTTGGGCCCCATGTCGCTGTCGGACATCGCACGGAAAGTCCTGACCACCGGCGGAAACTTGACGATGGTGGTGGGCAATCTCGAGAAGCGAGGTCTGGCACGCCGGCAAAGCTGTCCGGAAGACAAGCGCGTGTTGATCGTGGTGCTGACTGCCAAGGGAAAGACCCTGTTGCGGGACATCTTTCCCAGGCATGCCAGCGCCATCGTTGAATTCCTGAGCGTGCTGAGTCCAGAAGAACAGGAGCGACTGGGCGAGCTCTGCCGGAAGCTAGGGAAACAACCGAAAGCCTCGCGGGCCTAAAAGGGTCTGTGGGAACCTGTGCCGTCCCTAAAAGGAGTCTGTGATTTAGTTCGTGGCGCCGCTCCGCGGCTCGTTGTTTTTCCCACTTGACCGCGGGCTTACGCCCGCGGCTAACACAAATGCCGCCGCTCCGCGGCTGAGTCGAGGCCTCTCGCACACGTTAAATCGTTCTTCAACGTTAAAGCATCTTATACATACCGGATTTAGGAGGAACATCATGATCGCCATCAGGCCGTCTGAAGAGCGCGGACACAACAACCACGGCTGGCTGGATACGTACTTCACCTTCTCATTCGCCGATTATTTCGATCCCAAGCACATGGGTTTTCGCGACTTGCGCGTGATCAACGAGGACTGGATCAGTGCCGGCAAGGGTTTCGGAATGCATCCGCACCGCGACATGGAGATCATCACCTACATGATCGAGGGCGAACTGAGCCATCGCGACAGCACCGGACGCGGTGCGGCCATCAAGCAGAACGACGTGCAGCGCATGTCGGCCGGCACCGGTGTGATGCATAGCGAAGTCAATCAATCCAAGCAGCCGGCCCACTTGCTGCAGATATGGATTGTGCCTGAGGCGGAAGGGTTGAAGCCCAGCTACGAGGACCGCACCTTTCCGGTCGAAGAGAAGCGGAACAAGCTGCGGCTGATTGCGTCACATGACGGGCGAGAGGGCTCGACCACCATTAACCAGGACACCAGCGTGTACGCGTCGCTACTCGAAGGCGGGCGAGAACTGGAGGTCGAATTACAACCCGGCCGCCATGCCTGGGCGCAGGTGGTCAAGGGCGAACTCGACGTAAACGGCGCCAGGCTGAGCAAAGGCGATGGCGCAGCGATTAGCGGCGAAACCAAGCTGCACCTGACCAGCGCCGCCAGCAACGGCGCGGCTGAATTCTTGCTGTTCGATCTCGCGTAAATTCCGATGCGTCTGCGGCGCGATGCGGCGAAACTGTCGCCTCGCGTTGCTCGCAGTTACTATCTTCCTGTGGCGCAGCGAAGACCACAACCCAATCGCAACAAATCTGGCGCGTTGGCTTGGATCAGCGACACAGTCCGTAGGCGCGGCTTATTTGGAGCTTTGCGCCATTATGCGGCCGCCGCAGTTGAGTTGTTGCGGGACCTCACGCCGGCGCGTCGACAATCGCGCTACGGCGACATCGACTATGACTTCGAACACAACGTTGACTCGACCTGGGCAACCGTAAGCCTGCGCACCCGTCTTCGCGAGCTGCTTTCCGGAGGGCAGTACCAACCCTCGGAACCCGAACTGTTTCACGAGATTCTCAATTCCATGCCCATCGCGATCGATGGGTTTACGTTCGTCGATCTTGGCTCCGGCAAGGGCCGGACGCTGCTGATGGCCTCGGAGTATCCCTTCCGGCGAATCATCGGCGTGGAATTGCTTGCAGAATTAAACCAGATCGCGCAGCAGAACATCGCGCGGTATCGCAGCGAGCAACAGAAGTGTTTCGCGATCGAGTCACGCGCCGGCGACGCCCGCTCTTTTGAATTTCCTCAGGAAGCGTTTGCACTTTACCTATTCAATCCTTTTCCCGAATATGTGCTGCGTGAGGTGCTGGAGAATCTGCATCGCTCTGTCGTCGCCCATCCGCGCGAGGTTTATGTCATCTATCACAACCTGGTGCACGAGAATGTCTTCGGCGATCAAGAATGGTTGCATTCCATCCAGCGCACGCACCAGTTTGCCATCTATAGAGCGGAGGTTCGCGGTGATAGCAATGGAATCCGATGTTAGGTCACCGCGTGTGTGAGAACCTCTGCCGTCCCTACGGGACTCGCTCTTATTTCCACCTCACCCAACGCTGAAGCTGGATTATTCATGAGCGTTGAGGTGTCATCCTGAGCGGAGTCGAAGGATCCGTATAGTTGCGAGAAATCACAGTGTGGCCGCGTGGCGCAGCAACAAGTTTGAGATCGCTGGCGGCCAAAGGGGTCCCTCGACTCCTCGCTGCGCTCGTCGCTCAGGATGACACCCAAAAGACTACGTGGCTCATGAATAGTCCAGCTGAAGCGCTGGGCTAAGCTCTTTCGCCCCATTCGGGGCTGGTTTTTGTGTGCTTCCTTCGACTGAGGCAAATCGATACGAAATAGATCCGAGCCCCTTCAGGGACGGCACAGTTCTCACCCACCCTCTGAAGGCCGACTTCGCCCGAACATCGACTTATTCGGTGCTTCCCTAGAACGTGATCTTGGCGGCGAACTGAATTCCGCGCGGACCTCCTCCGCCTAGGAACGGGTTGCCAATGCCAACGTCGCCGGTGGCCGTGAGAGCGTAGTATCCAATTCCGCGCCCGTTGCTGGCAAACCCGTTGACGCCCGGATCGGCAATGAAGTTGGGCAACTCCGGATTGGCGAAGTTAGGATGATTGAAGAGATTGAAGAACTCGGCACGTAGCTGCAGGTTGACGCGCTCGGTGATCGGCGTGTCCTTGAAGACCGAGAAGTTAAACTCCTTAAAGCTAGGCCCGATCAGAGAGTTGCGTCCCAGGTTGCCAAAGTGACGAGTACCCGCGAGGCAATTACTGTCGCCGGTGGAGGAGGTCGCAGTAGTATTTCCAAACGTACATGGAACCTGGAAATTGGTCAGGTTGAGGAAGCTGTTAGGGGCGCTGCCGTACTGCACCGGGCCCACGATGTCGGGACGGTCAAATCCTTCTCCCGAGCCAGAGTAGTCCCCATAGAAATTGTAGTTCAGCGTGAAGGGTTGGCCGGTTTGCACGGTAGCCACTCCATCG
>DATCCF010000174.1:0-14923 GCA_036511435.1 Terriglobales bacterium
GACAAACTATCGCGGCCGCCGCGTGGATTCGATGCCAGTCACCCCTTTATCGACGACCTGAAGATGAAGGACTTTGTCACGTCGGTTCCGCTCAGCGAGGAGCAAATCTGCAGCGCCAAACTGATGCGGGATTTCGTCTCCGCATGCCGAAAGATGTCGCCATTGGTGGAGTTCACCACCAAGGCTTTGGGGCTGAAGTTCTAGCGAGGCGTGAACCAATGATAGAGGCCGAGACCCTAAAGTCGATCGCCACGGAGCTGATGACCGGTACTTCGGTTAGCGTAGGCGGGATATCCACACCCGTCCGCCGCACCAGTCGACAGCATTTGAAAACCGCCGCATTCAGTGTTGAGGGCCACGAATATGAAGCCATCGAGCAGAATCCGGAGAAACCGAGCCGATGGGGACAGTTGGCTCGCAGCGGTCATCATGTCGTGCAATTCAAGGACGCAGAAAGCAACAGGTTCGTGGCGGTCGTTGTCGATGGCGAGGTCACGTTCTACGGCGCGAGCAAAAAGCAATCCTGAAGCGCGTCCCTAGCACTTGCCTGAATCGCTCACGCGACGGTCGTTGCCGGAAGAAGAAGAGGTGAGACTCGCATCGGCAATCGGTGGATCCAAAACCGACAAGAGGAACTGAGGCTCCTTCAGCCAATCCGATGCGTTTCGCCCAGATATGCTCTAAACGCTGATCGTCGAGACAGTACCAGATTTCTTCGACCCGGGTATGCGCTCTCAAGTAGTCGATGTGCCAGTGAGGCCGGCGTGAGAGCCTGAGATGATGGGCTATGCGGGCACGGACGCCTCCCGGTACAGGTCCCCGCAGTCATCGCGGGTCATGTCGAACCTTGTAAAACCATATTCTGGGGACTGGTCGCAATCTTGAGCGCTTCCCGTTCGATGCCTCTTAGCATGCCCCTGAAAACGATGGCGTGAAAGGGCAGCACGCTGTACCAGTAAGCCAAGCCGAACAAGCCTCGCGGGCGAAATAACGCCGACTGGTGCAAAACACATTGGCGATCATTGAGCGCCTCAATCCGGAACTCAAGCAGCGCTTCACCCGGTAGCTTCATCTCGGCGCGCAAGGCCACGCGGCGGTCGCGCTCGAAACCCACCACGCGCCAGAAGTCCAGCGCCTCTCCGTATCCGACGACTTCTGAATCCCTTCGCCCTCGTCGCAGCCCCGGGCCGCCAACCAATTGGTCCATCCATCCGCGGATCTTCCAGAGAATATCGGCGGCGTACCAACCGTTCCCACCGCCAACCCTGCACACGGATCGAAAGACCGCCCACGCAGGTGCTTCCACGGTGATCTGCCGAACGTCACGGAAGACGGTTCCTCCTGCCCAGTCTGGGTCGCCTGGAATGGGACCAGCCATCGACCAACTGGTTTCCACGTTGTGTTCAGCCATCTTGTTGAGAGCCGCGTGTATGGCTTCGCGGACCCCCAGAAGTTCCTGGGTAATGAGACTGGCAATGCGACTGTCGCGACATACCACTGGATTCTTCAGTCCCTCCGCCAAAGGGCTGGCAATGGTGTTGCTCAAGGGTGTGATCAGCTGAATCCAGTAAGAGCTCAGGCGTGGCGTCAACACGGGTACAGGAATAATCAGACGGCGCCGCAGACCGAGTTCTTCCGCCATGATGCGCATGATGTCGCGGTAACAGAACACGTCCGGTCCGCCAATGTCGAATACGCCGCCCGCGGTCTCCGGTACCGCGAGGACACCGACCAGGTAACCGATGACATTTCTAACCGCGATAGGCTGACATGGGGTGCTAACCCATTTTGGGGTGACCATGACAGGCAATCGTTCCACCAAGTAGCGCAGGATTTCGAAGGATGCCGAGCCTGATCCAATGATCATGGCCGCACGTAGCACCGTGACTGCCACGCCAGTTGAGGCAAGCGCTTCCTCTACTTCACGGCGCGATGATAGATGCTCACTCAAATCCGGGCCGGTCTCCCCCAGTCCACCGAGATAGATGATTCGTTTGACCCCGGCATTCCTGGCCGCGCGTGCGAATGTCAAAGCCAATTGATGATCGTGCTCGGCGTAGTCGGATCCCGCAGACATCATGGAATGGACGAGGTAATACGCTGCCTCGCATCCTTTCAAGTCGCGGGTCAGAGACGTTTCGTCGGCCAAGTCTGCCAGTCTGATTTGAACGTTTGGATCAGTGACCCACGAGCGATTCTGCAGTTTGGCTGGTGACCGCACCAGACACCGGATTGCATAGCCGTGATCGAGCAATCGAGGGGCAAGACGGCCACCGATGTACCCAGTTACCCCGGCTATCGCTACGCGTTCAGATACAGACACATAACTCCTTCGCAGCTGAAGGTCCTGAGTTGGCCCGCACTTCAATGCCGAATTGTCACCCAGCATCTCCTGCCCAGCAGGTAAATAAGCACAAATTTCCGAAGAACCTTGGTAGTGGTGAAGTCATTACGGTCCGCGACGACAAAAGTACTTACGGCCTGCCCAGCGCTGGTGGGAGAAGAAACCGAGTGAAGTTAGCGAAAAGCTTATGGGATTGGAGACGGGCAGAAATCCCATGAAAGTCGGGCGATTCTGGATACGAGCGCCAGAAAGGCCGCCCCTCCCCCAGAAGCGGCCCGCACCCGAGATCACACTCCCCGAAATGGCGCATGTGAGACAGGCGGAATAATTATCTCTCCGGTTACCGAAAAAGCAAATCGACGTATGTGAGACAAATCGATCTAGATGGGTATCCGCTTCACTCACCACGCCACTATAGGTTGTGGTTTGGGCTTGCCGCGATAATCGCTCTTGCCGTGACAGGGCTACTTTATTGTGTTGTGAGTCGGGCAGTAATGCCAAACTCGCGGGTCAGGCCCGAACCACATCCAACAAAATTCGGTTTCCATTGGCTCCCCAAAAGTGTCCGTGTATGTAGTGAATTCGGCAAAGACAAGCCAACCCATGTTGCCGCTGGGGTTTTCGAGATTCCTAATGTCGTCAGCCGAGAGTGGAGCGGCCAGTTCCTTTGTAATGATGTATTCGGCTCCGGGAGCAACATCCATTCTTGGGACGAAGCCTCCTTTGCTGACGTTCGCCCTTATGTCCGCAATGGTTTTGTCAATCTCGTTGAAAGGGTTATAGACCTGTTGGTTTGGCGGAAAGGTGATGTGAACCAAGCGAGCGTAACCCATAACGGATTGCGCGGGAATATGCCCGACATTGGAGAAGAATACCGTGGCTGGAGCCGTTCCGCTAATTGGAGCGTTGACGAACGCTGGCGTGCTACCAGACTTGGGAACAATGTATGGTCTTTGCTGGAGCATGGAAAATTTACGCGAGTCAACGAGGGCGTTGCTGGCGGTTTCCGCGGCGCTCTTGGCGGCGTTGGCAGCTTTTTTATTGGCGAAGTACATGAGTACAGTGAAAGCCGCATAGACAACGAGAACGCAGAAGCCCGCGATTTCGATACGCTTTTTCCATGGTGGGTTTGGGTCGTATCGCTTCCCGTCGGATTTTGTGGAATCAGTTGGGGATGGTGGAACCTTCGGGACAGTCATAATCTCCCCTGGAGTGAAATTTGCTTCTACATCGGGTGTGTCTTGTTTATGTACGGATGCTGCGGTCTTGTCATCTGGATTTCCAATAATCACGTTATCGAATCATTCTGGCGGTCGGGCAGAGTCGAAAACTTGGGTACGATATTCGTTCACAATAGCGCCTCCAGGTCGCGGGATAAGAATAAGTTGTATCTCCTGCCTCCAGTGTTTATTAAGGGCATCGCGGAAGAAGATACTGACGTACAAAGGGAGAATGAGTTTCGCAATCTCAAAGTCACTAACTTGCTGTTTCGTGCCTTTGATCCCAAGTTTTACGATGAACGGACTGTTGGGGATGAGCCAAGTGGCTACAACCTTGTTCCCTTCTTGACCGCCTCCAATCGCGATTATGGCTGCATCGAGCCACAATGGTACGGGCGTGCGGTTAATCGCCTCGAAGGCGAAGATCAGGGTTCCGAATTCATCGACTTCCACATGCCAACTATCCGTGTTTACCCATTGCCGCAAGGCGGCTTCTTGGATCGCTACCTGTTTTCCGAGAACGTCGGCGTTTCTCTTGGCCGCGCTACCCGCTCTGAGGTTGGCTCTGGCTTGAACAGAGAGAATTTTGAGCGTTCTCAAGGCAAGGCATCCAGCCCAGAAGGCAGCGACGACCAAAGCCAAAGTCAACAGGACTGGTGGCCGCGTCCATTCCTGCCAATACTGCGTCTCATTTTTGGCGCTGGGTTCCTTTTCAGTGGAACCAACCTGCTGTTGACCAATAACCGTAGGTTCAGAAGGCGGGCATGGCGCTGGACTGGAAACTTCATGTTTGCTGCTGGCTGGTTTCTGTTGTTGATACCCCAAGGATGGTGATGTTGCAAGAAATAGCATCGCGAGTATTTGAAAGAGGCGCATAATTTCGGGAAATGAAGAGGAAAGCAGAATACATCGAAGGCCGGAAAGCAAGGGAAAACTTTGAGCAGCAAGGATTTAACCAGTGATCAAGTGAAACGAAAGCGAAACCACAACCTGTTGCGGTGTGGTGAGTGAAACAGATACCCATCTCGATCTATTCCAGGTCTCAGTGTGCCGTCTTCATTTTCGTAGGCCTTGGCGAGGTGATGCAAGAACTCCTCGGTCAGAATTGTTCCCTTTTCTTCCGTAGTGGCCCCCAATGTCGGTTCCAGAAATATCTCACCGCATCCGAAGCACATCCGTGCCACGACGATGCCTCCGACTTGGCTTAACCCAACGAGATGATCCACACCCACAGTCTCGGCTGTTCACCTTGGCGCTCAAGCCCGTGGATATTGAAATAGCGACGGGGTGATTTAATCTTGACGCGCCTGCTTTACCATCTCGACGAACACTTCTCTGGTTTGCGACGGATCGCTCACTTCTCGCAAGAATCCAACCCGAGTTCCCTTCACGCCATCGTCGGTTTTCAGGCGCAGGTGAAAGCCTAGCCGATCAACCGAAGTCATCTCCGCCTCCTGTGCCTCAATGCCAGCAAACCGTTTGGCAAGCAGGATGAGCGCATCCTTGTGGTCCGCATTCATGTGCTGCATGATATCGCTCTTGTACTCAGCCAGCGGATCGGATTGCGCTGCGGAGTAATCTGAAGCCGGCACCCATCCCATCACTCCGAAGCCGCCCACGTAATAAACGTCCAAAACGTCCATGCGGTAAAAGAAGAAATCGTCAAAATCGACCCAGTGCTTGCTATCAGGGTAATGCGTCAGATAGACCGCACGCGCGGCTGCCAGATCTGGCTCCGGTATTCTGCTGACACTGCCTATCAACGTAACTCTGGATGAACCGAGCGGGTCACCGCTGGCCCCGGGCTCTGTCACAAACAGGCTGGCGCGTGGGTCCGCCTGCAGATTCTGCGTATGCATGGCCATTGTGCTGATGAGGAAAACTGGGCGACCTTGGCCGTCGAGCGCATAAGGCATCAATGATCCGAAGGGAAAACCGGGTTGTTTCCGTGACAGGGTCGAGAGACTCCCGATTCGGCCCAAATGCATCAACGTGCGTGCTCGTTCGGCGAACGAAGGCTCGGGAACTGCAGATTGACCACTTGTGGCGCCGGTCGCGTGTTTTCCGAAGGACGAAGAAGACATTGCTGAGCACCCTCTCGGTATCAGGATAACCCTCAACTTGCCATCACGCAGTGCTAGTGGGCCACGCAGAGCCTCGGCTGTATCCTTTGTCAGAGGCCCGCTATGAAGTTCCAGAAGTTCTCATTTGGGCAGATTCGGATCGATGGCATTGAGTACGGTTATGACGTCGTGATCGACCGAGGCGAGGTGCATAAGCGGAAGAAGAAACCGTCCAAGAAGTTCCGTGACGCTTTTGGACACACCCCACTCTCTCTGGAAGAAGAGATACCGTGGAAATGCCGCCGGCTAGTCGTCGGTACGGGCGAAGGAGCGTTACCAGTCATGGATGACGTGAAACTTGAGGCTAAGCGGCGCAAAGTTGAATTGCTCATTCTCCCAACGGAAGAAGCCATGGAGCTCTTGAAAAAGCGTGCCAAAAACACCAATGCGATTCTCCATGTGACGTGCTGAACGTTAGAATCCGCCGAATCGACGCTGGCATACGACGAAGTGCTCGCTCAGGGCCACCGCCATCAACTTAGAACCCGACGATCCCGTAGCTAAGCCTCAACCCGATCGAGCAGCGTTCTGCCGGCCTTGCGTTCGAGACGTAATATCCGATGCTCGAACCGTGCCTTGGTCCGGCGATATTCGGTAGCCGCGATCGTCCCTGTCTGGTTCGCACAACGAAGCTGGGCGCGATCCGGTTGGTTCACTTTCGCCATTCTTTCGTGGAGAACAAAAAGCGAATATGATAAACTCGCGGTGAAAGGAGACATTTTCCCAATGTCTAAGCAAGTTACGTGCATCACGAAAAGAGAGCATTACAATCCGCATGAACGCATTCAGGGGATTGGCGGGGTGAACGGCGGCGTTCGGTGGTGGCGGGCAGAGAATGACGCAATTGCCGATGTTGAGCGGGACGCAACAAGTTATTACGTGAGCGTGAATGGTAAATCGGTTTGGGTTATAGTCGCCACACACAACGGGCGAAAATACCTCAAGACCCAGACTGACGGCTACGCTCCCAATAATCTGCTCTCGCTGGCGGACTGTCCTCGGTGAGGGAGTAACCGGGAAGCTCCAGGTAGGCTGGAGGATCGACGAATAGCGGTATGATGCGGTTATGGGATGGACAGGCTGGCGACTGCTCGCCAATCGCCGTGAGTGGTTCGCAGACGGATTCGACTACGACGGGCCGAGCTGCTACGAGCTTGGGACCGGTGGAATTCGCGGCGGAAGTATCGAGCCACACTATGTTGGCGAGACGAAAGACGAGCACAAGAGGATGTGTCAGTATGCATGCCATGGGTCGCACCTGTCGGACATTATCACCTGACACTTGAGACAGGGCTGGTATCTCTACTACCGGGGCGCTGCAATGCCAACGAAAGCGGCGGCGGTCGAAATGCAAAACCGAATGCTGGCACGGTTTTGGTACGACTGGAATCAGATATTGAATCGGGCCGAAGATGGTTGAGTGCGCATTTGACTTTGCGAAAATTCACGAATGCGCGGCGTGCGCCAGACGATAGCCTCTTTGAAAACCGCCGAGTGAATGAGGAGCACAGTAGTTTACATTTGTTAAGGATTCTGACAACCACGCGGGGCGACAAAGGAAGAAAGTTAGATGGCTTCCGACAATCAGAACAAGCCTGAACACCAACCCAAGTATATCCACGTTGACTACCTGCCAAGTGCTGGATGGGTCCTAACCATCATGTCCGGGTTGCTGAAGAGCTGTGACCCACACCTACGCAAAGCCTTTGAGCAGTGGTCTGAGACGCCCCTCAAATTCTTACGAGGATGGGCTTGGCTACGGCTTTCTTCTGGAGCAGTACCTATATGTCGTCAAAGACAAACCTCGCCGACAGTTGGCAGACTGGCTGCCCGACTACTTCATCAGAACCCATGGCGGTGCGTGGCGATTGCCAAACGAGGAAGAACGGAAGCAACTGACCGCCCTGCGCCAGGCTGGAACCCTGCGTCAAATCAAACGATTCGCCAGCGCCGTCCTTCAGGGTGTGCCGGTTAGGGAAAAGGACCGACCCACGAGCGATGTGGACTTGCTCGACTGGCTGCGACAATGCCGCCGCGGTGGTCTATACGATCAAGGAAAAGCAATTTACGAAAAAGGCGGCTTGAATTCCGCCAACCTGACCGACGAGCAGCAAATCGAGGCCGAGGACGATTACCGCATCTGCGCCCGCCGTGGCAGCGAGGAAGAGGCGAAGCCGAAACGCCAACGCCGCAAGAAGCAGGATGACGATGACGAGTAAAGCCGCTGAGGAATGGCCACCATGCTAGAGCAATGGGTCATCGACAAACTGAATCCCCTCAAGGGGGAGAAGTTGATCATTCTCGCTGATCCGCAGCGAATGATTCGGGCCGGTGCGCAGGCGGTCGATGGCTGGGCTAAAGAGAACAACTTCACAGTGTTGTTTTGCAGCGGCAACCTCGCCTTGCGAGAAATGTACGAGAACCTGCGCAGCGATATGTCGGCCAAGATCATCCTGGTGGACCGCACTCGTGAGAACTCCAAACTCCCCCTCTTCTACCCCGACCTCGAAGCCCGCTGCAAACCGAAAGCCCGGCTGACGATCACCTTACGGGACTTCTTAGTGGACCAGACAGGCGATCAGCGATGGCCTCTTCTGGTCAACAGCGACCGAAATCTAAGTCGTTTGATCTTGGATCACCTGGAAAATTCCCTTAACGCCCATCGACAATTGCGGGACGCGGACGAGTATCGGTTCCAGGACAGCGATCTTTACAAGGTGGTTCTTGGGGCTACGCTAAATGTAAACCCGTTCAAAACGTTAAACGCTGGCGAGATTCGCCGCCTCTGCATTGAGAACCACGAGCGCCTGGAGAAGATCAAAGAACTGTTTTCTGCCGGGGCTGAGACGGAAGCCAGCGAGGTCCTTGCCCATCTGAAAAGACAGATCGAAAAAGCAGATAAGCCTTGGTGCTGGATGCTGGACAACGACCCACAGGCAGTCGTGCGGGCTTTCACACTGTCGGCGATCATGTACCAGCACGGCTTGGAATACGAGGTGCTGCTCGCCAACTTTGATGTAAGCCTGGAGCGATTCAAGGCAATCCCGAAAAAGTCCATCGAATCCACAATCAAGGACATGCTCAAGGCCGACCCCGACCAGATCGCCGACGATGTCGCAGCGGTCGAAGGGTTCCTGAAGGAAGAACCCGGAAAGCGGCTCGCTTTCTTGCTGGCAGAGCGCTGCAAACTCGACAACCCCGCCGAAGCCCGAAAGGTGCTGTTGGGGGAGAAGCTGTCGTCGTTGGTTCGCAGTATGGCGTTGTTGTCGCTCCTGACAGACCTGCTGACGAACCGCAACAAGGAATATCACAAGGCAATTCTGCGCGACTTGGACGAAGAAGGGGGCAAAGGGAAGGAAGGCACTCTCTCCATTGCTGCCCGCCGTCCGACGCCCCAATGGAGTACGCTTCTGGCAGCATACCGACGAGCGATTCAGTTCTTCGAGATTGCTGAAAAGCTAAAAGCCCAGGTCCACAAGCTCAAGGTGTTGAAGGCCGACGACCTGCGCATCGACCAATTCCTTCAACTGTGGAACGGCGACCATGCGAATCGGCTTGATTACTACACCAGCAGTCTGCGACGGCTGGTGCAGGTTGGTGACATCCTGCCGGTCCCCAAGAACGAGTTCTGGCCGCAGCTCTCGCAGCGGTGGGACGCGGCACAGAAGACGCTCGACGCGAGCATCAATTCGGTCGATCTGGACTTGGATTCGGCCAATGCCAAGTTCCAAGACCTGTACGTGACGAACTACGTCAAGTGGATCAATCAGGCTGACTCTCCCCTGATCTTCACGCATCAATTTGTGTCGAGAGTGCTGAAGACTCATTGGGATGCCCAAAGCGGCCAGAAGGCGGTCATCCTCATTTTTGACGGCCTGCGCGTCGATGCTTGGGAAGAGCTGGTTCAGCCTGTTCTGGAAGAGAAGTACGATGTTATCGACCAACTCCGTGGGAGTGCGCTCCTGCCGACCGAAACGCATATCAGCCGCAAGGCGATTTCAGCGGGTTGCTTGCCTGTCAGCTTTTGCAGCACGAGCGAAAATGTGCTGCTGGAAAGCGCGCTGAAGACGAATCTTGGTTTGACTGTGAAGTTCACGGTCAAGAGTCAAAACGATGCCGTTGAGTGCGGGATTTCCGCACATTATACTTCTGACCCGATAGACGTGGTGATCTTCAACTTCACCGACAAAAACTTGCACAACAACAACGCCGACCTCTCGTTTATCTACGACGCCACGGTGCGAGAGATTCTGCGGCAAGACGTGCGCAGTGTATTGCGGGAAATGCCAGGGAACGCGGCGGTCTTTGTGACTTCCGATCATGGTTTCACGCCCGTTCCCGACAAGACCTTTATCGTGCCGGACGAAGTGTTGACTGATAGTGGCGATGTGAAATATCGCGTGGGCCGACTGAAGAAGCCGCTTGAAGGCAACGCCGCCAAGAACGGCGTGATGTTCAAGGTCGGCGACTTAGGCATTTCCGATAAAACCGGGAAGGCGAAGTGGTCTTATAACCATCTGCTGTTCCCCAGGCCCGGCCTGACGCTCAAGCGACCGCAAGGAAAACACACTCCTGAACGCTACACCCACGGTGGCTTGAGCATGGCGGAGTGCTTGATCCCACTGATCGTACTGGGGTCGAAGCTCAAGTTCGAGCCAGCCTTTGATCTGGCCGATATCAGATTCGAGGGCGTTCTGTCTGAGGGACAACCGCTCGACATCCTCATCACGGCTCGGGCTAAAACGCTGGTCAAAGACGAAGTGTTAATTCAACTACAGGTGGAGGCTGGCCTAGATGACATCCAACCCCGCAAAGAAGTGTTCTCGGGGACAGAACGCGACTATCGGGTTCGGTGGATGCCAAGGGTTGATAATCCAACGCCCGACGAGCAAGCCTCAGGTAAAGTAATTAAACAAGTGACAGCCATCGCCAGCTACCGATGGCAGAATCGCACCCTGCGGACGGCTGTTAACGGCACGGTCGAGATTCAACTGGACACCACGCGCATTCGCCGTCGCCTGGACAGCAAGCTCGACAGCATCATGGGCATGGTCCCCGCCGGGCTGCGGTAACACGAGTCATCATGAATACACGCTTCAAAGAGGTTTTCCGAGGCAAGGTTGTCAACAAGCGGCTGACCGTAAACACCGGAGTCGATGAGTTCCCTCGTTTCGTCGTCGAATACTTGATCGACAACTACTGCACCGAGGAAAACTTCCAGGAAGACTTGCAACAAGTCATCAAGCGCCTGCGGGAGAATTTCGTCCACGGGGCTGAGGCCGAGAAGATTCGTCACCAGATTCGTGAAACGCGCAACCACAACATCATCGCCAATTTGGAAGTCCGCCTTCAGGAAACCGAGGATAAGTATTGGGGAACCATCGGGGCGATCAACGAGAGCTTCGTGAACGTAACCGAAAGCCTCGTCCGGCAGTACCCAATGCTGCTGTCGGGCGGCATGTGGGGAACGATCACGCTGACCTACGACGAAACCGAAGTCCACAACAAGAAGATTCGCCCGTTCAAGGTCACGGAGTTTACGCCCTTCCAGATTTCGGTTATTGACCTCAACGAGTACATCGAGAATCGGAAGAAATTTGAGGCGGGCGAATGGCTGAATTTCCTCATCAACTCGATTGGCCTGAATCCAGAGCTGATGACCCGGCGTGAGAAGCTGCTCTACCTGTGGCGGCTGGTGCCGATGATCGAGGCCAACTGCAACACTATCGAACTGGCCCCAAGAGAAACGGGCAAGACGTATATCTACCGCAACCAGAGCTACTACGTCACTGTTCTTTCTGGTGGTAGGGCGATCCCGGCCGGCCTTTTCATCAACAACGCTTCCGGCAAGGTCGGCGTGGTGGGCAGTCGTGACGTCGTGGTGTTCGACGAGATCGCCAACACGGACTTCACAGATCCCAAGGCCCTCGTGTCGATCATGCAGGGCTACATGCAGGACGCCAAATTCAGCCGGGGCAAAAAGGAAATCCTTGCCTTCGCCTCCATCGTTATGATCGGCAACATCGACGTCCAGGCGAAGTTGCCGCACGAGAAGTATTACCACCTGTTCGAGCCGTTGCCGGACTTTCTCCAGGTCGAGGCGTTCATCGATCGGCTTCACGGCTACCTGCCGGGTTGGGAGATTCCCAAGATTCATCCAGGATCACTGGCGCAGGAGTACGGTTTCATCACGGACTACTTTTGCGAGATCATCCATGAACTCCGGCGTAAAGATGTGCTGGGATCGCTGAAGGACCGGTATCAGTTGATGGATACTTCGACAGCCAAGGCCGGAACCACCGGGCGCGACGTTCGCGGTGTCGAGAAGGTTTTATCCGGCCTGCTCAAGCTCATGTACCCGCACGGGGATGTCACCGATGAACAACTTGGCGAACTTCTCGAAGTTGCTCTTGAAGGACGGCAACGCGTCCGCAACCAGCTTCACCTCATGGCGGCTGGCGAATACGGGCCAGTCGTTCTGACGGGGAAGCTGGTCCAGTCAGGCAAGTTCATCACGCCAACGCTACCCGACGCCCATCGACAACAAAAGGTTACACTGCCGAGCGCGCCGCAGATCGGCGAGGTCATCGGCTTAGCCGTCATCGGCGATGACCATGGCTGTCTGCTCCACTTCGAAATGCAGGCTTCCAGGGGATCGGGGCGCATCATCAGCCTCGGTTCGATGCAAAAAGTGATGAAGGAGAGCGTTGCCGCCGCCGCTCAGTTCATAAAGACGCACGCGAAGGACGTGGGCCTCCCGAACGATTGGCAAAACAACTACGACATCGCGGTGCTTGCAACCATGATGGGCGTTCCTAAGGAAGGCCCGTCAGCCGGAATCAGCATTACCACAGGGATCGTCTCCGCCCTCACGGGTCGCCCCGTCCGCAACGACCTCGCTATGACCGGCGAGATCACGATCATGGGCAAAGTTTTGGCGATCGGCGGCGTTTTGCCGAAACTCCAGGCTGCCATTGAGGCCGGGTGTGCTGAAGTTCTCATGCCCAAGGAGAACGAGCGAGACGTACAGATGACGCCGGACTATGTACGGAACAAGATCAAAGTTCGTTTCGTTTCGTCTATTCAGGAAGTTCTGGCGGCGGCGCTTGTCCCGCAAGACGAGTTCCGACTAGGCACCGACACTCACAACCAAACCACATCAGCTACCAGCTGAGAACTCGGCCAGGTGATCCTGGGGCCGGAGCATTACGACTGCTGGCCCTATCCCAGCTTCACGCGGGTGGAAGCACTGAAGGAGTTGCTGGGTCCTTTCGAGGCAACGCTGATCAACAGGCTATCCAGTCAGTACATGTGTGAATTTTGTGGAGAACGGTGGCCCTCAGTGCGCAGCAGCGTTGCTGCAGGCAGGAAACGCCGCTGCAACTTAGGGAATCGGGTCATGGCCCGCAAGTCTCACTACGACATCCCGAAGCCGACATGGACATGCCCACACTGCGGCTTCGTCCATACGGCAGCCGACCTGATGCGCTTGGACTCAGACCAGTTTTGTTGTAAGAGCTGCGGGAAGCCGTTACAAACTTACCCTTTGTGAGACACCGGCGGCGTGCGGATGTTCCAAGATTTGACGGCTGCTGCTGCTAATAACGAGATTCACCCCAGCCGGAGGCGGAGCCACAAGATGTGTCCTCGGATGTGTCCGGTTCGTCTTCGGGGGAGGGTGGATAATCCCCGACGCCGGGGCCAGAGAAGCTGACGTTTCCGCCACCATTGCTGTGGGAGGATGGGGCAGACCAAATAGCAGAAAGCACGCCGAGGATGGTCTTGAACACAACGACCTCCTAGCCTGTAGCATATCAGAAGCAGGGGTCATCGTGCCTTCGTCCCCGCCCGACAAAATCGAGAGAAATCTCGTTCTCGAGCCGGCCGTAAAGCCTGGTCGCCCTCGGCGGCTCGTGGTTGGCATGGGTTCGGGGTCAATGGATGTTCCCATCCGGCATAGCACACCCGTTCGACTTCGCTGAGGACAGGGGCTGTCGTTGCGCGACATGGGTGGGGCTCCCGCCTACAGGCGAGATATTACTACCTGCCGAAGAGAGGCCAACCGGAGAAGTGCCAGAGAAGAATTGGGGCGAATCGCCTGCCCGATTATTATCAATCGAAGAACATGCCTAACAGGTCGCGCACCGACAAACAGATCTCGCGCGCCCAGCGCCGACAACGCTTTTGCGCGGCTTGATCTATCGTCCAACATTGCCGCCGCCGTGAGTCGTTCCGCAAAGCCTGGTGATATCGCTACAGCGACAAATGTCGAGATTAAACCTCCGACCTCCGGATCGTTGTATTTCGCTTCAATCGTGATCGCGGTCGCGAGAACCGGCACGGACATCCGACCCACAACACGAGCGCACATTATCATCACTACGGGGAAGACGGCACCCACCCACAGCAGTCCGGCGAGTCGCTGCTGGATTGAGTAACCCACAGTTGTGGCATCCGCCAGTACTAACACGGTGCAGATTTGAACCAGGAGCGATAGCTGGACTCGATAGGTCTCGACGCTCTGCTGGAGCTGGGCCTTAGTAATCTCAGGCGGTACCATGCGGGGATCTCCCAAACGCAGGATAGCAGGCTGACTTCCAGCACGCACCCAGCGTCGAAACGCTGGGCTATCATCTGCCGTCCCGCGAGGCGGGACTGGAGTGTCGTGCGCAGCCGCAAGCACCAGTGCACTTCCAAGAACGGTTTGGGTTAGTGGGACGGCATCTCCGAGTAGAAACCACGCTGTTCTTGTGAGCAGGTAAGCTGTGATGAGAATGCGCACGATCGGTCGCAGCGGAAGAATGTTGAAAACAAAGGCGAGTACATCTACGATGCCTTTCGCGTAAATGCGCGCGACGGCGGCGATGGCTGTCTTGCTGCTAGTGATGGTGCTCATTTCTGGCTCACTGTCCTTCCAGAAATTGAGAAGCACTTTATAAAACATGGTCCTCCTGACTCCACGCTACGGCGGTGGATCTCGTTAGGGCAGAGAACTCAAGAGATTTCGTCACATCCCCTCGGTGATCGGTCTTCTCCTCCCAGCAGCCTCTTGTCGGGAGAGTCGCTCTGCATAATCTCCTCTCGCTCGAACGCCACGCTAGAGCAGTTCCTTAGAAGCTATATCCGAAAGTGAGGGGAGGCAGTAGGCTGCAGATGGCGATCTCCGCAAGCCCAGCCATGCCACGACCATATTCGGATGATTTGCGCTGCAAGCTTCTGCAGGTCTATGAGCGAAG
>DATCCF010000175.1:0-23972 GCA_036511435.1 Terriglobales bacterium
CGCGCCACCGCCAAACGTCTGATTGCCGCCCGCCGGACCCGGGGCTCCAGTCTGTCCACTGAAGGGACTAGTCCCTAAACTGTTGCCCGACTGCGGGCCCGTGGAACCTCCGCCAAACCCACCTCCACTGCCGTCCGACCCCGGACCGTTCGTATACTGTGCGCCTGGGGCAGGACTGCCCCCAAACGTGCTGCCGCTCCCGTCCGAATTGGGACCATTGGTGAACGCAGCACCACCCGGCGTCGAACCGGGAATGCTACCCGCCTGGCCACCTGGACCTTGCGAACCCAAGGCCGCTGCGGGCGTCCCGGGACCGTTGCGGTTCAGTAGCGTCTGAATGTCGCCGTAATGTAACAGCGTCCACTTGCCGTCCTTGGACAGCGGGTCCTTGTAACGCCTGCGAAGGAAACGGATCTGGTTGGTGTTGTCGAGCTGTTCGAGGCTGGTGGGATACCTGCCAAACTTCTTGTAGAATTTCTTGATGGCGCGCGCGTACTCGGTGCCGCGATGGATCATCTCCTGTTCGCGGTCGCGCTTCATCTGCTGCACTATCCGCGGAGCTTCGATGGTGGCGGCGATAATCATCAGCGCCATCATCAGCAGGATGGCCAGCAGCAGATAGCCGCCGTCGCGCTGGCGCCGCCGGGGATCGATGGCCGAAACTGGAAGATCGCGTTGCATGAAGTTCTTCTTGTATAGACGCCTAAGCGCAAGCCAGGTTGCGGGAAAGAATCCCTGTCGTCCCTACGGGACTCGGTCTTGTTTCCCACTCCACCCAGCCCGCCGCGGCGGGCTGGGCTAAGCTCTTTCGCCCCATTCGGGGCTCGTACTTATGTGCTTCCATCTATTGTGGCAAACCGGTATGAGATTGGATCACAATCTCTGAAGTCAGGTTTCACCCGAGCATCGACGTGTTCAGAGTTTCCCCAAGGCCTCTCTTCAACGCCACCGCTACGTCAGCTCAACGACAGAGGAAGCGTCTGTGGCGGGTAATTGGTCAGGACGTCCTGCACCTCCACCGAGTTTGGTCCTATGTGCACGATCTTGTAGTGCCGGTCCACGATGTCGCCTTCCTTGGCAACGAAGATGTCCTCACCTTTGGAGAGAAATATCCTCTTGTTGGCGTCCTTACGACTGGCAAAGCCATAGAACTTCAAAGGGATCGGCGGGGGCGGGGGCGGCGTCACGGCGCCGGGATGTATTTCCGGAGGCAAAGGTTTCGGAATGGCAGCTTCTTCCGCCTGCGAGCGGAAGATATCGCGCCCGGTCCCCTTGTACGTCACATCTTCGCTGGACTTAAGCAGGTCGAAGCGTAAGGTGGGATCGAGTGTCTGGGCCAACAGCGCTTGCGGCTTGCGCGCGGTCTTTGTAGCGTCTGCCTTAGGTTGCCCTGCTGCGCTGCCCGGCAACGGACGGGAAGCGGTGGCCGCGGGCGATTGAGCGGGCGATGATGCTTCGTCTCCGCCATGAAAGGCGCGTATCACCAGGAACAAAGCAACGATCAGCAACGCCGCTGCGATGATCGTCTTCGTCCGGTTCTCGGTCCCGATCTTCACGAGGTCTCGGCTCCGCTGCGCAAATACGTTTCCAGCTTAAGTTGCAGGCGGACATTGCCCTGTTGCTCGCCCAGCGCGATGCCATCAATCAGGAAAAACATTTTGTCGCGTTCCAGTTGGTTGATGAACTTTACTTCCTGAAGATAGTCGCCGGAGAGGGCGATCTCAATACTCATCTTGCGCAAGCCTTCGATGGGCGCGTCTTTATCGTCGTACTTCACGCCCGCAAAGTGGACACCAGTTTCGGCGGCCACTTTGCCTAACTCTTCCACAACCGCCGAGTACTTTGTTGGAAACCGTTGGCCGTAGAACTTGCCGATGTCCGACGAGGCCTGAATTAATTTCCGGTCCATGCCGCGGGTGGGGAGCACTTCCTCCCGCTTGGCCGTGAGCTTGGCGCGCTGCTCGTAGTAATCGCGCTGCCGCGCCTGGCGCGAGCGCCCCGCCGGCGACACAAGATATCCGATGCAAGCCAGGTCAATCACCACCAGGGCGATGAGCACCGGCAACCAGGTCTTGCGAATCTCGCGAATGCTGGCCATCAGTGCTGCCTCATGGGCATGGATTTTGGCGGCCCATTCTGCGCCTGAGCTGGGCCTGTGCCCGGCGCCTGATTGGTGGGATTGCGGGCTGGAGCCGGCGGCGCCGTGACCGCAGCTTTTGACTTCTGCCGCGCGTCGCCGCTCTGCTCATTCTCTTTCTCTTTGTCGGCGTCCGCGGCGGAGTCGTTATCCTGCGCGTTCGGAACGTAGATGGCGGCAATGTCGAACTGAATGTTGCCCGGCCCCGCACTTTGATCGCTGGAGTTCGCGGTAACGGCCTCGGCCATCACTTGAGACTGGCGGAAGTGGTTCGACTTCTCCATACGGCGGACCAGTTCGACCGCGCGGTCGCGCGAGTCGGTGGCCACCACCACGCGCACCATCAGGTCATTCGTCTTGGTGTACTCCGGCTTCATGGAGACGACATGCAGATTGGGCGGCACGATCTTTTCCATCTCCGTAAACACCCGCGTCCAGGACAGCGCCTTGCGGGCAAACAATTGGTTGAGGAACTCCGACTGGTCTGCTATGTCGCGATTCGCCGGCTTACTGAGGAGGACACGCGCCTGCGCATCTTCAAAATCGAGACTGTTGATCTCCCGCCGTACTTCGGCCAACTGCCTATTGATGCTTCGCGATTGCGACCGTTGATATACGATGTAGCCGACCAGCAGCGCGGTGATCACGGCAAGCGCGACCACGAGCGCACCCATGCGGCGGCGATAGAAGCGCGCGGCTTCGTACGGCTGGCTGGCGAGATTGATGTTGAAACGCATCAGGACACCAGCGCTCCCACAACTCCGGCGAGCACCGACCGCGATACGTTGCCGGTCGCGGCGCCCGCTCTGCTACTGGACACCAGCTCTTCCACGCGAATGTTCGCACTCGCGCTCAACGCTTCCTGCAAGGCTTGTGCCGACTCCACTCCCGTTACCAGGACGCGGTCCACGCCCACGTTGTAGCGGTCCTCGAAGTACACCAGCGAAGTGTTCACGTCATCCACCAGAGACTCGCCGCTGACCGCCGAGCCGCCGTTCTCCAGCGCGCGATGCAGCAACAGTTGATTATTGTCCACAATGGCAAAGGTGGTCGTTCCCCGTTCGACCTTGATGACCATGGTCGGACGAGAACCATCCACCACCCCCAGGGCGGCAATCATGGAAGGCAACACCGCGCCCGGATTGTAGCCAGCTTCGCGGACCAGCGATTCGTACTCTTCCAGAATGTTACGCGGAGTCACTGCCGCAACCATTCTGACTGGGTCCGCCGTTCCCTGCCGATCGAATGACACTGCCGACTGCTCCACCTCAAAGGGAAGCGATTTCTTCAGGCGGAAGCGCACTACCGCATCCGCTTCCTCCGCTTTGGCCGGGAGCGTGTCGAAGTCGAGCAGCAGGATGCGGGTAGTGGCGTCGGGAATCACCAGGCACACATCGCGGGAACGTCCGGCAACGGCGGACAAGGCATCGCGCAGCGCGGACACCAGCGCCTGGCGGGCGGTAACGTTCGCCTGCTGCAGTCCGGGCACGAGTGCCCCATCGGGAATCGACTGCGCGGAAGCGGCGTCCAGAGTCTGCGCCCCTTCGCCAGCGCGTCCTGCAACCACCCAGTCGGCGCTTATCTCACAGGCCACTCGCGGCCGCGGAATGTGGTTAGAAGGCATGAGTCTTGAGTTTCAAGTTTCAAGTTTCAAGTTTCAAGTTTCGGGATTGCAAATAAAAGCCCCGCTGTCCTCCTGAGCGGAGCGAAGGACCCCCTAGCGTAGCAGCACTCTCGTACTCGTCAGGCCACACGGTCCTGGCACAATAGGGGTCCTTCGACTCGTCGCTGCGCTCCTCGCTCAGGATGACAGAATCAAAAGGAACTGCGCTCCTCGCTCAGGATGACCGATGCAAGAGCTAAATTGCTAAAAGCTAATTGCTGCCTCATCGCGTCGTCTCGATGAACGTTACCTTGTTGATTTCCTTTAGCGTCGTCAGCCCTCGTTTCACTCTATCAATTGCCGACTCGCGAAGGAAATGCATTCCTTCGTCCTTGGCGGCGCGGCGAATCTCGCTGCTGGGCTTCTTCGACAGAATCATCTCGCGCACGTTATCGGTCAACTCCAGCAGTTCGTGGATCGCGGTTCGTCCGCGGAAGCCGGTGTCCGAGCACTCGATGCAACCCTCTCCTTCATAGAACGGGAGGTCCGCCCATTCTTGCGGATTCAAACCGCTGGCCTCCAATTCTTCGATGGAATAATGGACCTCTTTTTTGCAGAACTCGCAGATCACTCGCACCAGCCGTTGCGCCAGAATGCAGTTGAGCGCCGAAATGAAGTTGTAGGCCTCGACTCCCATGTTGAGGAAGCGGCCCAGCACGTCAACCACGTTGTTGGCGTGGACGGTGGTGAAGACCAGGTGTCCGGTAAGCGCGGAGTTGATGGCAATCTGCGCGGTCTCGGTGTCGCGGATTTCGCCCACCATGATCTTGTCGGGATCGTGGCGCAGAATCGAGCGCAGGCCGCGGGCAAAGGTCAGTCCCTTTTTCTCGTTCACCGGAATCTGGGTGATGCCGCGAATCTGGTATTCGACGGGGTCTTCGATGGTGATCAGCTTGTCTTCGTCGCTCTTGATTTCGTTCAGGGCGGCGTACAAGGTGGTGGTTTTGCCCGAACCCGTCGGTCCGGTAACCAGCACCATCCCATACGGCTCTTTGATGTAGCGGCGAAACTTGCGCAGGTCCTCGTCGCTGAAGCCCACTACATCGAGCGTGAGCTTGTGGAACTTCTCGCTCATGGACTCTTTGTCGAGGACACGTAGCACCGCGTCTTCGCCGTGAATCGAGGGCATGATGGAAACGCGGAAGTCGATGAAGCGGCCGAGATAGCGCACGCGAAAACGTCCGTCCTGCGGCACCCGGCGCTCGGAGATGTCCAATTCGCTCATGACCTTGATACGCGAGATGATGGTGGAATGGTGCTCCTTGGCGATGGGCTGCATAGCCTGTTGCAGCACGCCGTCAATGCGGTACTTGATCACGACCGAGTCGTCGCGGGTCTCGATGTGAATATCGCTGGCACGCCGCTGCAACGCGGTAAAGATGGTGGTGTCCACCAGACGAATGATGGGGCTGATGTCGGCCTCGGCCGTCAGCTTCTCGATGGAGATGGTCTCGTCGGAGTTTTCGTCCTCGACAATTACGTCCAGGGCGAAGCCTTCGCTGGCTTCCTCCAGCACGCGCTGCGACTGCTCCGTCTTTTTCAGGATGTCGCTGATCTGCGACAGGCTGGCAACCTTGGTGGTGAGGCGGCGCCCCAGCAGCAAGCCGATTTCGTCGATCATCATCAACTGGCTGGGATCGGCGATGGCAATCACCAGCCGGCCATCGGGCTTGTCCTCCAAGGGCACGAAGTTGTAGCGGAACATCAAGTCCACCGGAATCTTGCGGAACAATTCGTGCTGAATGTGAAAGTTCTTCAGGTCCACGAACTCGCAACGATAGCGCTGCGCCAGTTCCTTGCCGTGCTCGACTTCGTCCTGGGTGCCTACCGGACTTCCGTTGCCGCCGCCTACGAAGATGGGTTTCTTAATGTCTGCCATTACATCAACACCTTTTAGCAATTAGCAATTAGCCGTTAGCAATTAGCCGTTAGCAATTAGCAATTAGCCAAAACAAACTGACCACTAACCGATAACCAGTCCTAATGCAGTCCTTCCGAGCCCAAACTGAAGATCGGCAGATACAGGGAAATCAATACAAACGCCACCACCACGCCCATCACAATCAGGATAACGGGTTCAATCAGCGCCATGGCCGTGGCTAGCGCGTTCTGCACGTCTTCTTCATAGAACTCGGAGACCGAGTTCAGCATTGCGGGCAGCGCGCCCGTCGATTCGCCGACCTCAATCATCTCCACCGACATTTCCGGGAAGACCTTGGTCTCTTCCAGGCTGCGCGCCAAGCTCTGGCCTTCGCGCACTCCGCGCGTGGCCCTCTCAATGCCATGCGAGATCAGGCGGCTCTGCATCGATTCACACGCCGTCTCCAGCGACGGGACCAGCGACAGTCCGCCCGACAGCAGGGTTGACAGCATACGGGCAAACACCGCTACCTGGTACTTCAGCCAGATGTCTCCCAACATCGGAATCTTCAACTTGAGGCGGTCCATCTTGGTAGCCCCCCTGTCGCTCTTCATCCAGCGCCAGAGGAAGAACCCAAGGGCCCCCAGCACCACCAGTGAGGGCAGGAAATACTGCTTCGCATTGACCCCAATCGACAGCATCATGGACGTCACCGGCGGCAGCTGTGCCCCCAACTGCTGATACAGGGTTGCGAACTGCGGAACCACAAAGGTGATAAGGAAGGTCATCATCACCACCAGCATCGCCACCAACAATGCAGGATAGACCAGCGAAGCCGTCAGCTTCTTGCGAAAACTCACCGCCAGGCGTTGGAACGAGATATAGCGGCCCATCACCTCCTCTAAATTGCCGCTTTTCTCACCTGCCAGCAGGGTAGTGGTGTAAACCTTGGGGAAAACCTTTTGCGCTTCGAACGCGTCAGAGAGCAGTTCGCCACCGCGTACCCGGTCCCGCACATTCTGCAACACGGAGCGAAAGAAGAGGTTGCGCTGCCGCTTGATCAGCAATTCCAGCGCTTGGATGATCGGCAGGCCAGCGTGGATCAGGGTCACGAACTGCTGGTTGAAGATGACAAACTGGTCCGGCTTGATCTTGCGCCGGCGCGGGAAACCGACTTCGGTCGAAAACAAACCCTTGGCCTTGACCGAATAAACCAGGAAACCCTGCTGGGCAAAGCGGTCCCGGACCTCGACCTCCGAGCCCCCGTTCTCGGTTTGCTCGAGGACATGGCCCCGCTCGTCGGCCATCTTGATCAAATATTCGGCCATGCTTGAGAACATCCTTGGGGAGAGGTTATGAGTAGTCTAGCATTTAGCAGTTAGCAATTAGCGCTTAGCGCTTAGCATCTTGAAATTGACTGGAACCGCCAATTGAAACCGACTACACTCAGACGCTTTTGCTAAATGCCAAGTGCTAATTGCTAGGTGCTTATTCAGTGAACTCCGTTCCGGCCACAACCTCCGTTCCGGGCGGCGGAGTAAAACGAAATTGCCCGTCTGGTATTTCGACGTTTTCCTTCTGCTGAAGAAAGCGGAATTCGGTGACTGAGCCATCACGTTCTTCGACTACGATGCGCGCGATCAGGCCGTCCGGCGTTATTTCCAGCAGAGTCTGCTCGATGCGATCGCCCATTCCGTTCGGAACGCCGCGCAGGACCACATCGTCCGGGTTGAGCGGCTTTTGATCCGGCGCCAGCGATAACCCATCTAACTCCTTCTCCAGCTTGGTCTTGCCTAACATGTAGCGCAGAGGCGATCGCAGATCGTCGAGCTGCTTGACCGGCGTCCGGCGAACCTGTTTCTCTCCAGGAACGTAAAACCACGCCGTGTGTCCGTCGGTGAGGAACAGCTTGGGACGCGGCTGATCGTAGTCCCACCGCATTCGCCCCGGCTTTTTCATCAGCAGGGTACCGCTCTCGGTGCGGTTTATGCCGGCTCCGCTGTAGGTTTCGGTGAACCTGGCTTCCAGGGTGCGCAGGTGATCGTAGCGCTGGTCCACTTTGCCGGCGAGGGCATGAACGTCGGTCTGGGCGGTGAGGGGGACCGAGCAAAGCAGAAGCAGTAGTACAAGCGCGGCAAGATTCCAGCGATATGGGACGATAATCATGAATTCAAAAGCACGTGTTTCCGGGGCTATAGATCGCCGCACAAGTAACGTCCCATGTGGGTCGTCTGGAATTGACGCTTCTGAAATTGACGCTTCTGAAATTGTCATTACGAGCGAAGCGAGGAATCTGCTGTTGTTTGCGCCTGGAACGACGGATAGGGGAAACAGCAGATCCCTCACGGTCTAAAGGCCGTTCGTGATGACAAATCAGATACGTCCTCCAGCGAAGGATCGCTTCGATGCCGGGGGCCGAATCGCTCCCGTTACTGAATCGTCGGGCTACTCGCGTCTGCGAGCCCATCTGCATTGTAGTGAACGTCACCCGATTCATCGGAGTAGAACCTGCGCTGCCCGGTCGTCCCCACCTGGTCCGGCACGGCGCTTATGGTGTAAGAGCGAATCGCACCATTCACTTTCTCCCCCGGCGTGTATGTAAACGTGTAGCCGCTCTTCCGCCCGCTAGCGAGGTTCGCATCGATAGCTCGCTCTCCGCCACCCTGAGCGGTCCCGCCGAGCATAGCCAAGTCCGGGGTGAAGCCCAAGTCAGGATGAGTGCTGGCGTAACTCCCCTCCGCGAATGTTATCGCCTTGATGCTGGCCAGTGCCGAAGCCTCGTGCGCCGGTATAGTCGCCTTCGTGAGCCTCGGGATGGTGAATGCCGCGATGATCAGAATGATGGTTACGACGATCAGCAGTTCGATGAGGGTAAATCCCCGGTTTCGGTTACGTTTACGCATAACTGGCAACCTTTCTCAGCCGCCGGGTCGGTTACAGACGTGCTCTGCCGCCCTCATCTGCCGGCCTGCCACCGGGCCGCACAGCTCCCGACGTTGGGACTCGGCATTAGCGCTCCCACCAACACAGCGGCTTAGCTGGAGTCCTTAGAGGGTCGCTTTGGATTTCTTCTTAGGCGGCTTTTTGGCTTCGCGCTTTGGTGCGTTCTTATTTCCCATGCCTACAGCATCGCACAGATTTTAAGATGACGCGAGGGCGAGAGCTGCGAGCGTCTTCTTCTACAGCTCTTACGGCCCGACACCCCCGCTATGGCAATCGGAGCAGTTCACTGCGGTCAGATCGCCAATGTCAACCGGGTGCTTGAACGTTTGGGCTGGCAACGCGGCGATCTGCGTGCCACTCTCCTGCTGCTCCATCACCGTATGGCAGGAGTTGCAGTCCTTGCTGATGGCCTTGCCGTCCTTGCTCACGTGGTTGCCATCGTGGCAGCGGAAGCATCCCTGATAGTACATGTGCCCAATGTTATTGGGATGGGTCTTCCAGTTTACCTTCATGTAGGGAAAGAACGTGGTGCTGTAGATGCGCTGCAGTTCGACGACAGCCCCCTTGATGCTGTCCGCCTTGGCCGACGCGATTTGCGGATACTTGTCCTGGTAAAACTTTGTAATGTTGGTGGCGATCGCGTTTTGCGCCTCGTCAGAGGTTTTGTAGTCGGCCGTCAGCACCGCAACGCCCTGCTGCTTGATAAACGGCAAGGTGACATCGATGGAGCGCCCGGTGATCGCCTGATCCACGGAAGCATCGGGTGGCACGTAGATGTGCGACGGGCGGTTGTGGCAGTCGATGCAGTCCATGCGGCGCTTCACCGCTTTGTCGATCTGCTCCGGGGACGGGGCGCCATCTTTCACCATGTACTCGGTCACCCGGCCGTTCTTGTCTTCCATGCTCACCCAGGGAATCACCTGACGCTGTTCGTCGGTGGCAAAGTAGGTAACCTTGTTGGCGATGTTCATGTGCCAGTGAATGCCTTCACCGGCCTGTCCGAGTTTGGGATCGCCGCCACCGACCTTCATCAGCATGCGGAGCACGCGCGGCGTGTTCTGCTCATCGTCGCCGTAATGAGTGAAGGTTTTGAGCTGCGCGCCCCAGAATTTCCTCGGCCAGTGGCACTGCTCGCAGGTTTGCTGTGCGGGGCGAAGATTCTGCACCGGGGTGGGGATGGGGCGAGGATAGGTACCCAAAGCGGTGTAGTAAACCTGCCGCATGCCCGACAGCTTGGACTTCACGTACCAGCTCGCACCCGATCCGACGTGACATTCGACACAGGCCACACGCGCGTGAGGCGAGGCCTCATACGCGGTGAACTCGGGATGCATAACGGTGTGGCACAACTGGCCACAGAAATCCACCGAATCGGTGAACTCGTAGGCCTTGTAGCTGCCGACCGAGCTCACCAGTGCGAAGATCACCACGAAACTGAGCAGGAAGGCGACGGTACTGCGTTGCGCGGGATTGTTGAGATCAAGCCTCGGGAAATGAGGCGGCACACCTACATCGCGAAGCCGGCGCCGCCGCTCGACTACCATTCCGATGGGGACCAGAATGAGCCCCAGAACCAGGAATCCCGGCGCCACCATGTAGGCGAGAATGCCGATGTAGGGAGAAGGCTGGCTGGCGAGGACGTCAATGAGAGCAAGCAGAATGATATTGGCGACGGCGACGCCGGCCAGCGCCAGACCGATCAGGCTGATGGGATTCTTAATAAGATTTTGCGAAACTGGCGGATGAGCGCGTAGAGGATCCACCCTCTGCGTGTCCTCAGTCATTTATTTTATTGTCCTTTCTTCGCCTCACCCCAGTGCAAATCACGCACATTCGGTGTTGCAGAACTTACCACTATAAAGTCGCATCGCAATCAAGAAAACCCGAACGTAACGCTTACCTCACCCCAAAGTTGCAGGGGCCTACTCCCTAATTCTTGCTGGCGACCGTCTCCTCTTGCTCTTTTTGCTCTTTCACGGCCGCATTGACCGGCTCTGCTGCTTCTTCTTCCTCCGAGCCTTGGGCCCGCTCAATCGCAAGCAGATCGAGAGGATGCTCATGCTCATAGGACTCAACTGACATCTTGCCGTCATACCAAGCCCAGTTCATGGGATAAGCATCGGGATCGAAAATCACTCCGTACAAATGCCACACGATAATGGCCAAGGTGGCGAGTACGGCTTCATACCAGTGGATGGTGATGGCGACGTCGATCCACCACCCCGGCACTCTTCCGCCCACCCCCACTTTGAACCACGCCATCAATCCGGTATTGGCCATCACGAACATGCCCCACACTAACGCCCAGTACTCAGCCTTCTCGGCATAGGTGAAGCGGCGGAACAACGGACGCTGATCGCTATATCCCAGGTAGTAGCGGAATGCGTCACGTACGTCCGTGACGTCCTTCCAATCGGGCAGCATGTCCTTGACCAGGCGGCGGCCGTCAGGGTTCTTGACCACATACCACAGATGGAACAAGCTGACCGCGATCAGCACTACTCCGGCCACTCGATGGACGATGCTTCGCACGGCTTCGTTGATGAACAAAGTCCCCAGCCACGATGACGGATAGCGCAAGGCAAAGCCGGTCAGCACCAGTGTGAAGAAACTGGAGAGCAGCATGATGTGCTGCACCCGCTGTCCCCGCGTCATGCGGAACAAAATGCGCGGCTGTCCTATGCGGTGCAAGATCAGCTTTTTGCGGAAGACGATCAGGTTATGCAGCACCATGCCGCCGATGACGCCAACGATCATCCAGATATAGAACTTACTGATATAGCCAATCACCTTGCTGCTGAAATCGGCTTTCGCCACGCCGTCAGAATGCACCTTGAAGCTGATGAATTTCTCGTTGGCCCCAGGATGACATTGCCCGCAGGTCTTCGCCAGGTTGGCATGATTGATCGTGGAGCGCGGATCACGGGAAGGCAGAATGTTATGCACACCGTGACAACTGGCGCAATTCGCCACCGTCGTTGAACCCATCTTCGAGGCCATGCCGTGATAGCTGGACAGGTAGGTATTGACCTGACCCGAAGGCATTCCAAACTCATTGGAGAGACGCACACTGCCATGGCACTGGGCACACCCGCTGCCCACATTCGCCGACGCCACCGAGGAACTGGGATCGGTGGGAGCTTTGATGGTGTGAATGCCGTGGCAGTCGGTGCACACGGGCGCCTGCCAGTTGCCGCGCGCGATCGCCTGGCCGTGGATGCTTTGTACGTACTCCTGCCTGATATTGTCGTGACACTTGGCGCAGGTTACGGGAACGTTGAATTTGCTAATCGGCGACTTTGGATTGGTGGCGGCCAGGATATCGTGCTGACCGTGACAATCCGTGCACACCGCAGCTTTGTCGGAACCGGCAGCCACGGCCTTGCCGTGAACACTTTGCTGGTACGAGTTGAAGGGAGCGGAACTTATACCGCTCGATGCCATGACGAATTTCTGTCCGTGACAGGCCCCGCAGGTTTGCGGAATGTTGCCCCGCGCTACTTTTGACTTGGGATCGCCCCCCGGCAGAATTTCATGGACGCTGCCATGGCAGTCCTGGCATTTCGCGACATTGCTATTGCCTGCCACAGCCGCCTTAGCATGCACGCCGTGATCGTAAGCCGTTTGCTCGCCGGCATGGCAGGAGGCGCATACGGGCTTGGCTGGCGTGGGATCGTGGGGAAACGCCTTGATGTCTTTGTGACAATCGGTGCACCCGAAAACACTGTGGATGGAGGCCTTGAATTTCGCGTCATCCACATGCAAGCTGACTTGTCTGCCGTTCTCCTCTTTGCTGAGAGTGGAATCGTTATGGCAAGCCAGGCAGTCCTCGTTGCTCATCTTGGGACTAGTCTTGGCCACCACCCACGGGCACAGCAACAAGGCAACTAAGAGAACCAGACCGCAACGCTTCACCGAAACCCTCGCTTTCGCCGGACGCAGCACCTCTGCGGTGTCACCTATAAACATCGCCGATGGGGACGTGGAGGGGCAGTGAGTGGACTCACCCGCGGGTGTGATTGAGGTCACACCCCTGGTGCTTCTCACCGCGAGACGTGAGCGGCATCACCAACCGGGGGCCCATGGGCGTGCCAAGAATGGCCCAATGTTCATGGGCCTTCGGGGCGCTCGTTAGCGCAATCAGGGGGATACCGGAGGCCATGGGGGCGCCGGTATTCCCGCCTTCCATCTCAAACTTCGAACCTTTGTTCGAGATCTGGCGACGGACCATCCGCGCCGGCGCCGGGCTTCTCGACTCGATCGCAGCCGCGCGCGGACGAAAGAAAAGCCCGCGAAGCATCGCGGGCCGACGGGGCAACTCCTGGTTTAGACCAGCAAACCACGCGGGCGGAACATGATGCGCGGCCGGCGCGTGCGTATCATGCCGATAGTGCGCACGCGCTCGTAGGCTCCATGCAGGTCCTGACTCAACATACGCACGATTTGCAGGCAGACCTCGCGATGTTCCCGCAAGAACTTCAGCAAATCCTTTCTGCGAACGAAAACGACTTGCGAGCTGTCCAGCAATTCTGCCGTGATCTCGTAAGCGGTATTGGACAGGGCAGCCCCCAGTCCCAGCACTTCTCCAGGGCCGGCGATCCGCAAGGTCAGCCGTTTTCCCGTATCGGAGCAAATGGACAGCTTGGCCCGTCCATCGCACAAAATGTAAATGCCGCGGACCGGCCGCCCCTCGGCGAACAGGACCGTGCTCCTAGGGTAGGAGGTGAGCGATTTGATCTCGTCGAAAGATTTCAACGACTCCGCGGGCATGTCGCAAAAGAGCCGATCGGGACGGAAATCGCAGGTCAAGCAACTCGACTGAATCATGCTCTCCATAATCGAGTTAATACGTCTTCGCACCGTTGCAATGCAGTGATTGCAGTCACCGATTTCCGTGACCTTGTTCACACGCCGCCCACGGATGCTCCTTCGGCAGCATCATCTCGGATAGCAAGAGGAGCGAACCATCCAGGTCTGCACGAGTCGGTGCGAATGCCGCAATCGGCTGTAATCACAATACTTTAGCTTCACTGCGTGATAGCCAGTGCCTTGAGAGCTGCCTTGTTGCGGATCAGCAGAGTCGAACCTTTTGCCTGTACAATCTGGCGCCGTTTCAAATCGGCAAACAAGCGCGTTACGGTCTCGCGGGAGGTGCCGATCATCTGCGCGATCTCCTCGTGGGTCAGGGCCAGCTTCACCCGCGGCTCAGCTTTCATGGCTTCGCCGTTCTTGGCGCTCCACTCCAACAGCAGCTTCGCCAATTTCTCGGCCGCCGAGTGCGACAGCCCGAGCGCGCGAATCTCGCGGCACGCGCTGTTGTACTTTTCGCTCAATTGCTCGGCCACCCGCAGGCAGGCATCGGCGTGTTCCTTGAGAAAACGCAGGAAGTCTTCGCGTTTGACGAAGTTCACCTGGCAAGGATCGATGGTCTCGGCGGTCAGCTCGTAGGGTTTTCCGCTCACCGTGGCGCTGAGCCCCAGGACTTCTCCCGGTTCGGCAATCTTCAAGATCAGCGTCTTGCCGTCGGTTGAACAGATGGAGAGCTTGATGCGGCCTTTGCACAGCACAAAAATGCCGCGCGGCGTCTGGCCCTCGACGAACAGAACAGCGCCCTTCGGATAAGCAGTAGCGTATTTGACGGATTCAAATGTCTGCAATGCAGCAGGCGGAAGATCGCAAAATATGTGCTCGGCCCGCATCTTGCAAGCCAGGCAACTTTCTATGATGTCCAAGCCATATGGTGTAAGCACGACGACCCCCTGTACTTCAAATCGTATCCCCGAGTCATACGGCCGGATTGCGCGTGCAACCGCGCTTCCGGGTGGAAACCCTTGCCCTGCCGCCGTATTCCCTGCCCGCACTTGCATGAGTGCCGGCCGTCACCTAACGAGGTGATCGGCTAAACTGCGGAGAACCCTCATGGTTAGCCGCTCCGGGCTTTCTGGGATGTTGGTGGCAGCCAAGTTTTTACTCCAGATACAGTCCAGCGGAACACTCCTACCGCACACTCAACAAGTACATAGATCACAACCGTCTGTGACTTGTGACGGTCGGCGCCACGTTTCGCAGCAGCTTTTTCGAGCGTTCATCGTCGCACCGTGGCTGGGTCGTGGGAGAGTCGCGCCAGACGGTGTGGTCACCGGAAGGTCCGCCGCCTTGCATAACGCCCATTGGCGGGGCAAGGGTTAGTAGAGTCGCACTCGATCCGATGAAGCCCTCCGACCCTGTTGGCGTTGCAGGTGACGGCACGGGGTCGGCGCTCGCGTCAGGCACGAGAGTGCCTTGGACTTTCGTAACCAACGCGACAAGGCGCATTCTAATGCGGCGCCCATTTCGCCAGACAACAGAAGAGCTCTACACCGCTGCGGGTTGCTGGGCCATGACCTTTTCCGCGTCGAGCACAACCGCAATTGCGTGGATCACGGACGCGATACGCACCGCGGCCA
This sequence comes from Terriglobales bacterium, assembly GCA_036511435.1. GTDB lineage: Bacteria > Acidobacteriota > Terriglobia > Terriglobales > Acidobacteriaceae > Bog-257. Next base: position 15,051 of record DATCCF010000175.1, read on the forward strand.
GAATCTTCTCTTCGCTGACTCCCTTTTCGCGCAGGATTTTTTCGTGCGAGTCCACGCACGCCCCGCAACCGTTGATCGCGGAGACCGCAGTTGACCACAACTCGAAATCGAGTGGATCGATGCCGTGGGTGCGGATGATGTTCATGCGCAAACCCGCCCGCATGGTGCGGTACTTCTCGTTCGACGACAGGTGCAGGAAGCGGTAAAAGATGTTGTTCATGCCCATAATGGCCGCCGCCCCTTTGGCCGCATGAAGTGCCTCCGGGGTAAGGTGGGTGGCAGCTTCGTCCAGGGCAGCCATCATCAAATCCTGGTTGCGCGAGGTGATGACCGAGGCGACCACAGTTCCCCACGCTTGTCGCTCGTTCAAGTCAGTCTGCTGGCGAACCACGCTGGAGAAGTTGAGTTTGAGGTCCTTAGCGTACGAGGGAATGGCGTCGATCAATGCGTCAAGATTCATGTTGTTTCGCTTTCGAGCTAACCACGGAAGGAAGTAGGCTCCGCCCATCGAAGCGGAGCCACTTGAATGCCGCTTATACGTGCAGAGTCTCTTGGCCCTTCTGCCAGTTGCAGGGACAGAGCTCGTCGGTTTGAAGCGCGTCGAGCACGCGCAACACTTCCTGCGGGTTGCGGCCGACCGAGAGGTCCGTCACATAAACGAAGCGGATAACATTCTGCGGGTCGACGATGAAGGTTGCACGCTGCGCCACGCCCACCTTCTCATCAAGGATACCAAGGGTGGACGACAGATCGCGCTTGATGTCGGAAATCATCGGAAATGGCAGGTCCTTCAGGTCAGGGTGATTGTTGCGCCACGCCAGGTGCACAAACTCGGAATCGATGCTGCCACCCAGAATCTGCGCATCGCGGTCCTGGAATTCCTTGTTCAGTTTTCCGAATGCGGCAATCTCGGTCGGGCAGACAAACGTGAAATCCTTCGGCCAGAAGAAGAATACCTTCCACTTGCCCTTGTAGTCCTCGCTGGTAATGGTTTTGAAGGCGGTGTCTTTGTTGGTGCTGACGGTTGCAGTAAGACTGAAGTCGGGGAACTGCTCTCCTACGCTTAACATTTCGTATCATCTCCGTTTGGAATGAAATTAATGCTGCTTTGTTTCTGCTGCCGTGCAGGCCTTACAGATGCCCTGCACCTCAATAGTAAACTTTTCCAGCCTGAACCCTGAAGGAAGTTTGCCGCGCAGTTTCACGGGATCCAGCGCATCGAAGTCCAGGTCGGTAATGGACCGGCAACGTGTGCAAACCAAGTGGTGGTGGGGATGGTGATTGGCGTCGATGCGCCACGAGCCATGATGAGGACTGACTTCGCGCAGCATGCCAGCGTGCACGAAAGTCTTGAGGTTCTTGTAAACCGTCGCGAGTGAGATCGACGGCAAGTCTTGTTTTACCTGCTCGTAGATCTCCTCCGGCGAATAATGCCCGGGTCGTGACACCAGCGCCTCGTAGATTTTTTGCCTCTGGTGTGTCGCCGCCAGGTCGTGCTCTTGGCACAACCGGCGAAACTCATTGTAAGTCTCCCGGCGCATAGTTATCAGATGATAATTGTTATTAAAGGATTCAGAATGTCTGTGTCAAGAATCTTCACCACAGAGGCACGGAGACATAGAGAAAATCTTGAAATTGTCATCCTGTTACATGGGCCAACGGTCCACCATGGGATGAAAAACCTTTCCACTGTCATCCCTCAGCCTTTGTCATCCTGAGCGAGCGCAGCGAGTCGAAGGACCCCTATAGATTCTCAAAAAGCGAGACGCAGGTGCACTTCGGTACACTCAATCTGACTCAGGACTCGAATGCCTCATGCTTTTTCGTCGCCTCTGCGTTTTCTGCGGTTCCAATACGGGCACACGCCTGGGTTATCGTGCTGCCGCTGAACAGCTTGAATTATTGCTGGTCGAGCGTGGAATCGAACTGGTTTATGGCGGCGGCAACATCGGCCTGATGGGCGTTCTTGCCGACACGGTACTGATGCGAGGTGGCCGTGCGATCGGTGTGATTCCCGAGTCGCTAATGGCGAAAGAAGTTGGCCATACCGGCCTCACAGAGTTGCGCATTGTGGACTCCATGCACGAGCGCAAGGCGCTGATGTCGGATCTCTCCGACGGTTTCATCGCGCTTCCCGGTGGCTTCGGCACCCTCGAGGAGTTCTGCGAAGTCGTGACCTGGTCGCAGCTCGGCCTCCAGTCCAAGCCTTGCGGCCTGCTTAACGTGGAGAATTATTACGCTCCCCTGCTGGAATTGTTTGACCACGCCGTGCGCGAAGGCTTCTTGCGCGAAGAGAACCGAAGACTGGTGCTGGATGACGAAAATCCGGCGAGTCTACTGGAGAAGATGGCCACGTTTAGACCCGAGCCCATTGCGAAGTGGATTGAGAGCGAGGAGCGGTAGCAGCCAGCGTTCCTGTTAACGTGATCAGGCCTTCTGCAGCACGCTCGCCCACTCTCGCCGATTCTCGGCTTCCGATTTCGTGAACACGCCCGCGATGCGCGTGCCGCAACTTGCGCAGCAGCCATTCTCCAGCCGGTTCGACATCACCGAGTGCCAAGAGCGCGTGATGACGATCTGCTTGCATCCTGGACAACTCGTGTTCGCGCCATCGGAGTAAATGTTGCCCTCGTAAACGTACTTCAGCCCCATCCGCATGGCCAGCTTGCGCGCCCGGTGCAGCGTCTCCGGAGGAGTTGCCGGCTTGTCCTGCAATTTGAAATCGGGGTGAAACGCAGTGAAGTGCAGCGGCACATCGTCGCCCAAGTTCTCCAGCACCCAATCGCACAACTCTTGGAACTCCGCATCGCCGTCGTTCAGGGTTGGGATGATGAGATTCGTGATCTCAAACCACACACCGGTTTCATTGCGCAGCCACTTCAACGTGTCCAGCACAGGTTGCAGGTGCGTCAGCGTGATCTTGCCGTAAAACTCTTCGGTGAACGCTTTCAGGTCGATGTTGGCTGCGTCAATGTAGCGATAGATGTCGAAGAACGCCTCGCGTGTGATATAGCCGTTCGACACCATCACCGTGTTCAGGCCGGCGTCGTGGGCCTCGCGCGCGATGTCAATGACGTACTCGCCCCAGATGGTCGGCTCGTTGTAGGTGAACGCAATGTGGGGCGCGTGATGCTCCAGCGCCACCTCGACCACGTTCTCCGCACTGAGCGTCAGCGCGCCGACCTGGTCGGACTTGGCCTTGGAGATGTCCCAGTTCTGGCAGAAGAAACAACCCATGTTGCACCCGGCGGTGCCCATGGAAAGAATCTTCGTGCCGGGGAAGAAGTGGCTGAGTGGCTTCTTTTCGACCGGGTCCATCGCGATGGCGGCAGGCCGTCCGTAGCCGAGTTGCAGCAACCTTCCGCCTTCATTCTTGCGAATGAAGCAGAAGCCGCTCTGGCCTTCTCCGATGTGGCAGTGCCGCGGACAGAGGTAGCAGTGGAGGCGGCCGTCGGCCATTGTCTCCCACCAACGCGCCTCGTGGACTTGGGGTTGTAAGACTGTTAACTGCATAGTAACTGCTTCTTCCTAATTGTACCGCCGAACGGCGATCGGGCACCATGCTTCTCGACCGAACTCCGCCCACGAATTCTCGACCCACGATCCGCCTTCCGGACAGTCACGCGACCGGGTGATACGGGTCATACCACAAGGTGTCACAGCGGGTTACATTCGTCTTGCGGAGATCTTCGCAGCCGCAACCCGAGGAAAGACTATGACTACTGCAGTAGAGGAACTACCGCACACTTCGACGGCAAGCGCTGTCGTCCTGGATGGACACTCACTGAAAATCGAGGACCTGGTGGCGATTGCCCGTGACCGTCACGCTATCGAGGTACATCCGGACGCCATCGCTCGAATCGACAAGTGCCGCGATCTTCTGGAGCGCAAGATACGCGCGCACGAAATCATGTACGGCGTGAACACCGGCATCGGCGAGCTGTCGGAGGTAATCCTCACCCCCGAGCAGGCGGAGAAATTCCAGAAGTATCTGCTCTATTCTCACGCTGCGGGTTGCGGAGGGCCGTGCGCGGAAGAGGACGTCCGCGCGGGAATGATTTCCCGCCTCAACACCCATTGCTGGGGGCATTCGGGCATCCGCAACGAGATCGTGCAAACTCAGATTGCGATGTTGAACAAAGGCGTGACGCCCGTCGTCTGTCAGAAAGGTTCGGTGGGAGCATGCGGCGATCTTTCGCCAATGTCACAGATGGCGCTCACTCTCATGGGCGAGGGCGAGGTGTTTTACAAAGGCAGGCGGTTGCCGGCGAAGCAAGGGATGCGCGAAGCGGGAATTCCCACCATCGTGTTTCGCGAGAGAGATGGCCTTGCCACCATCAATGGCTCTGACCTGACGACAGGCATCGGATGTCTGGAGCTGTTCGACGCGATGCGGTGGCTTAAGACGCAGGAAGTCGCGCTGGCGATGACCCTCGAATCGCTCAACGCCAACATGATGGCCTACCATCCAAGGATTCATGCTACGCGTGGCTACCCCGGAGCGCAGGAATGCGCCGCGAACATTCGCCGGCTGACGGAAGGCTCTGAGTTGTTGAACTTGCCAGGCAAGAAAGTGCAGGATGCCTATTCCCTACGCTCCAGTCCGCAGGTAGTCGGAGCCGCCAAAGAAGCCTTCAAGTGGGCGCGCTACATGTTGGAGATCGAACTCAATCATGCGGCCGATAATCCCACCTTTTTCCCGGACGAGGACTTAGTGCTGACGGGCGCAAATTTCCAAGGCACCCCGATGGCGTTCGCTCTCGAGTTGGTCGGCATGTCGGTCACCACGGTGGCGGCACTGTCCGAGCGCAGGCTCAATCGCTTGATGAACCCGCACCTGTCCATGGGCCTGCCAGCATTTCTAACCAGGGGCGCCGGAATGTTCTCCGGCTTGATGCTCTCGCAATACACTGCCGGCGCGTTGATTTGCGAGAACCGCGTGCTCAGTCACCCTGCTGCCACGGGCTCAATACCGGCAGCCGCCGACCAGGAGGATTTCGTCTCCATGGGCATGACCACAGCCATCAAGACGCGGCAGATTATCGAGAACGCGTGGACGGTGGTGGCGATAGAGTTGATGGCGGCGGCACAAGCCTTCGATCTGCGGGCTCCGGTGAGGCCGTCGCCGGCGTCGCAGGCGGCCTACGACGTGGTTCGCCAATATGTCAGCAGGCTGGATGAAGACCGGCCCCTGTATGAGGACATCAACACCCTAACGCGCATTGCGAAGGAAGGGACCATACTGCACGCGGCAGAAGAGATTGCCGGGAAGCTAAACTAAGGCGGCACTCGCTTGCGCAACACTCCGCAGAGTGAGGCTCCGCGGCGAATGCGCATCCCCGGCGAAACTTAGCCGATCGATGGGTATGTTTTACTCGCCACTGGCCACGAAAAAATGGACGGTGGGCGCCGGTTTGTCTTTCGGTTGGGTTACGGCGCCCACCTTGGATTTGAGTTACCTCTATAGACGGATGGGGGCGCGAAAAGTTCTCCGCACGCTCGACAATATCGATCTCTTAACACTTCTTCACATTTGCCGTTGGTGAATGTGCTCCTGTTACTTCCCTGCCCCACTTTCCGGCAAAATGATTTTCTCCAAATACTCGAGCGGCAGTGGCCCCTGATTGAGCGCCCGATTGTGGAACTCCTCCAGGGTGAAGCTGCTGCCTTTCGCAGCCTGATATTTCTTGCGCAACGACCACCACTGACGATTGCCGACGAAGTACGTCGGAAGCTGGGTCGAGCTCAGCTTGGCGCGCACCAGCTTGCCTTCGGCTTCGGCCTGGGTCTGGAAGGTGTCTTTCATCATCAGATCGAGCGCCTGCTGCTCAGTCATGTTCATGGTCTGCAGGCGAATGTCGAGGATGGTGTTGGCTATCGCGCGTAGCCAAATCTTCAGCCGTACAATCCGAAACTTCGGACTGAAATCGAGATAGCCTTCCTGCGTCATCACATCGGCGCCGTACTCGGCCCACCCTTCGACGTACGCTCCATTACCGAAGAGGTTGCGCACCACGCGCCGCGTGCGTGGCTCAACGTCGTTAGCATGCTCGGCCTGGACGTAGTGTCCCGGCAACGCCTCGTGAATGGTGAGCCACTTAAGCGCGTAGTTGTTGTACTCGCGCAGTTTGCTCTCGGCCTTCGCTTCCGGCATCTTCGGATCGACGGGCGTCACCCAGTACTGGGCCTCAGCGGTTGGCTCCAGCGGCGGCGCGGAGTGAAATCCCGCCACCGAGAAAATGCCGCGCTCGAACTCCGGCGTGGGGATAACTTTCAGGTTGTCGCGGCTGCTAAGCGAGACAATCTTCTTGTCACGGATGAACTGCTTGATGCCGTCGAGGTCGGCCTTCACCGCTTCGATCAACTGATCGCGTTGCGGGTGTTCGTCGCCGATCTTATTGAGCACCGCGGCAATGATCTTGTTCTCGCGCTCCTGGGCGGGAAGATTGCTGTAGTCATCCTGGCCGGGATACATCTGCTTATAAAGCGGTAACGCCAGTTGCAGCATTTCCGCGCGAGTCTTTGTCAGTTCGGCCTCGGCGTCGGCCAGCAACTGCGCAGGCTCGATGGAGGTCTCCATCACACAGCGAAACTTGGGCGCGTACCATTCTTTGCCCAACCGCCAGGTGCGGCCGTTCGTCGGACGCTTCGCCAGATCGTTCTGCATCCACGTATTAAAGTCGCTCAGCGCTTTCTTTGCGGCGGGCGCAACTTTGTCATATTGCGCTTTAAGCGGCGAACCTGCCGGGATCTCGGAGGCCACTGAGTCCACCAGATTTAGATTGCCTTCGTTCTCTCCCACCGCCGTCGAGATGAAGATGGGATCGGAGTCCGCGAGCTGCCACTTGGCCTGGTCCAGGAACCGCGGGACCTGGCCGATGCGCGAGATCACGTCCCCTACGCGCACCTCCTTCGACGCGTACTCCTGCGTCAAAGGCAGAAATAGCCCGTTGCCGATTAGCTCCACGTACCCTGTCGGATTGTGTTTGTAGCTCTGGATGTGCTCGAACTCGAGCAGGTTTAGCGCGATCTGGTCGTCGATCAGGCGGTAGTCGGCGGCGTCCTGCGCATTCAGGCCCGCGACCGGCGTCTCAGTCTGGAAGCGGTGTCGCCACGCGCGATAGAACTTCTCCTGGGCGGCGATTCCCTGAGCACTAACGTCGTCGAGTTGCGCGTCGAGATCGATCGTCTTGCCGGTCTTGGGGTCGAGATGCTTGTGGTAACCAGCCTGCGACGCGTTCACCGGAGAGAGCGCCAGCGAGTCTTTCACGAACTGGTCCGTCATCTTGGAAAATTGCGCGTTAACTTGGTGGGGATGGCTCATAGGGTTCGTGGATTGTGCTGTACTGAATGTGGAGATAAGCGAGAGAAACAAAAGAATGCGCAAAACGTCTTTCATACCGCCTCGGAAGAACAAGAGTGCAAGCGAGCCAGTATAAACCCGCAAGCTTAGCGTTTGGTTTTGTCCGGAGAGCCGGTCTTTAAAACGGTGCATGAAGATTCGTTTTGAGTTGGCACGGTGGAACGATTACACAAAATCGAGCCCCACAAGAGCGACATAATATTAGCCCAGGGCGTAAGAGCGTGTGTGAGAACCAAACGTGTTATTGGCCAGTGGACTTGATGGGCCAAAATCCAGCGCCGTAGGCACGGCTCAGTCTAGCCCAGCACGCAGCCGCAGTCGGAGTGCTGGGTAAAGTGGAAAATAGATCCGAGTCCCGTAGGGACGACAGGGGTTTTCACACACCGCCCGCAAGCCCTGGGTAAAGTGGGAAAAATTAACGAGTCCCTTCAAGGGACGGCACCGTTCTCACACAGGCCGGCGTCGAGCGATATACCCGAGAGGGCATCGATCTTGAATTCGATCTACTCCGCCGCCTCGGGCGCGCTGGCTGTCGTCGCCAGTCGCAAAGCTGCAGCCCTCTCGCGCTGGCGGCCCACGGTGAAATAGAGCACGCTTATTAGCAGCAGCCACGGTATTCCTGCCTCCAACGTGACCCGCATTCCTTCGACCCACCAAGTGGATACCAAGATTGCCAGCACAGCCAGTCCTTCGACGATGGTCGTGAATGGAAACAGCGGCATCTCCACCGGCAGACGGCGGCCCTGCTGCTCGCGCCAATGTTTGCGAAAGCTCAGATGGGTAACGAAAATCATCATCCACGCAAACAGGCCGCCGAACAATGCGATACCGAACATGTACACGTAGGCTGAGCTGGGAAACCAGACGGCGAACAGCGTCGCGGCACCCAAGCCCCCGGCAGAGAACAGAAGCGCAGGAAGGGGAGTTCCCTTCTTCGATACGCGGCCCAAAACCTCGGGCGCGTAGCCTCCGCGGGACAGGGAGAACATCATGCGCGTCGCCACGTAAAAATTGCAATTCATGCTGGAAAGCGCAGCCGTTAGCACAACGAAGTTAATGATGTGTGCGGCGGCAGGGATGTGCATCACTTCAAAGACACGCACGAACGGGCTGACGGTAATGCCCTGCCCCGGCTGGATCTGGTTCCACGGGATCACACCCACGAGGATCGCGATCGCGCCCACGTAAAAGATGATCAGCCGGGCCAACATGGATCGCATGGCGCGCGGGACGGACTTGTCAGGGTCTTTGGCCTCGCCCGCCGTGACCGCGACAGTCTCCGTTCCAATGAAGCCGAAGATCACGAATGCCAGCGCCAGCCACACACCGAGCCATCCGTTTGGCAGGAAACCGCCGTGCGTGCGGAAGTTCTCCAAACCGATTGGGCGTTGCTGATGCACGCCGAATAAGATCGCCGCCCCTAGAGCGGTTCCGGGGTAGCTGTATCCGATAATAAATACCCACAGTGGCGAAACCAAGCGGTGGCGTTGTGAGGCGTAACGGCGGCGATCGCTGTCGCCACGGCCTTCTCCAGCAGATCGACCGCCCGGGTTTTCGCG
>DATCCF010000176.1:0-3116 GCA_036511435.1 Terriglobales bacterium
ATCGCTCATTGAATGGCGGGACCTCGGGCGGCCGCAAAGCAAACGCCGAATCGGCGGCGGTGACCTGCAATTCTTCAGTGGCAAAGTCGCGGGCCCCCGACGTGAGCGAAGGCGATGCAGTGGGCTGCGCGTGAATCTCCGTGGTGAACGCGGGCACGGGGCGGGTTTTCATCAGGACGGCGCGGACCGAATCGCGAATGAAGTCATGCAGCACCGAGGATTGCCGAAAGCGCACCTCGGTCTTGGAGGGATGCACGTTGACGTCAACCTCGGTGAACGGCATCTCCAGGAACAGCAGCACGATGGGAAAGACAGTCGGCGGAAGGATGTTGCGGTAAGCCTCGGTGAGGGCGTGCTGCACCACGCGATCGCGAATCAGGCGGCCATTCACGAAGATGAAAATCGAGTTGCGATTAAGCTTCTGGATCTCCGGCCGCGAAACAAAGCCGTGCAGTCTTACATCGCCGGCAACCGGCGGTTCGTAGTCTTCGTCGCGCCGACACGGCGGAGGTTGCGGCAGTCCCACATGCGATAGCGGCAGCAACGCGCTCAGCGGAATCAACTGCTCGAGCGTCTCCTTGCCAAACACTTGATAGATACGCTGCGAGTGATCGGCTACGGGCGGGGCGATCAACATGGCGTTGGTCGCGGCGTGCAGCTCCCAGTGCATCTCGGGATGGGCCAGGGCGTAGTGGGTTACCAGCGATGCGATATGCGACAGCTCGGTGGATTCGGCCTTGAGGAATTTTCGCCGGGCGGGAATGTTGAAGAACAGGTCGCGAACCGTGATGCACGTGCCCAGAGGCAGCCCCGCCTCCTCGACCGTCAACAGCTTTCCGCCAGCGATCTCGACCACCGTTCCGGCAGCGTCTTCGGGCGCATGGGTCTCCAAACGCAGGCGGCTGACCGAAGCCAGTGAGGGCAGCGCCTCTCCGCGAAATCCCAGGGTGGCGATGTTCAGCAAGTCGTCGGCATTGCGGATCTTGGAGGTGGCGTGGCGCTCGAAAGCCAACATGGCATCGTCGCGCACCATGCCGCAGCCGTCATCGGTCACCTGGATCAGTTTCTTGCCTCCCGCTTCGACGGTGACCCGGATGCGGCGCGCACCGGCATCCAACGCGTTTTCCAACAGCTCCTTGACCACCGAAGCGGGTCGCTCCACGACTTCGCCGGCGGCGATCTTGTTGGCTACGTTTTCGGAGAGAACGTGGATGCGGCCCATGACTTCAAGAGTAATTCACCACAGCAGTACTGAGACACAGAGAAAGTATCTTAGTTTCGAGTTTCGAGTTTCAAAGGAAGCTGGCTTCTTCCGCAATTGCCGGAATGTATTGGGTTCACTATTCCATTAATTCACCACAGAGGCACAGAGACACAGAGAAAATTTCTTAGTCTCAAGTTTCAAGGTTCGACCAAAATCGCTAGGCTAAAGAAGAGTGCCAAACGGAAGCATCGGCGGTGAAAACTGGAAACTTCTTGAACTAACCCCTAGCCCCTAACCTCTAGCCCCTGCGTTACTGCCGGGGCGCGTAGTATCCCTTGCGCGCGCGGACTTTGTACTTCTTATTGTCGGCCATGATCTCGATCTTGCGATACTTGCCATCGGGAGCGAAATCCGCCGGTTTGTAGGACACGGCGTATTGGCTGCGCAGTTCGTCCTGAATTTGCGAGAAGGCGTCGGCCACATCCTGAATCTTGAACGGGAAGAAGGCCTTGCCGCCGGTTTCGTCGGCGAAGTGTTCGAGGATTTTGTCGCCGCGTAATTTCAAACCGCTGGTATTGGTTGAAATGCTATAGATGATGACTTCGGCCCGCTGCGCCATTTCCACGGCTTCTTCGCGCGAGACGCGGCTCTGGTTGTCCTCGCCATCGCTGAGCAGGATGATGGCCCGCCGGGTGGCCACTTGGCTCTTGTCGGCCTGCATCAGCTTATCGCGGCAGGCATAGTAGATGGCATCGTACATCGCGGTACCGCCGCCCGGGCGCAGCATGCGCACGCCATGGGAGAGCGCCTCGGTATCGTCCGTGATGTCCTGCGTCACCTCGGGCGTGGTATCGAAGCCGATGACGAATGCCTTGTCGTACTTAGACCGGATGATCTGGTTCAGGAACTCAATGGCCGCTTCCTGTTCGAACTTGAAGCGATCGCGCACCGAGTTGCTGGCGTCGATGAGCAATCCCACGCGTAGCGGCAGGTTTGTTTCCTTGCCAAAAAAGCGGACGCTGGCGGGCTTGCCGTCGTCAAGAACTCTGAAATCGTTCTGCGTAAGGTCTTTTACGAAATGGCCGCGCTTGTCGGTGACGGTAAAAACCACATTGACCTCGTCCACGCGTTTCCGGATGACGGTGAGGTTCTCGTCAGGATTGTCGCCCTTGCCGATGGAGCGATCGGCAGATTCCCCAGGGGCCGTAGTGGGTTTATTCAATGCGCCGGAAGTGGCCGGTTGCGAAGAGCTGTTCTGCTGGGCCGTTGTCTGCGGTGAAAAATTTGGATTGGCGGCCGTCGGTGCACTCGGGTCAGAAGCCGGAGCCGGTGGCTGCGCCGGAGCACTGGATTGGCCAGCCTCGGAGGATGGCGGCGGAGCGGATTGCTGGGGAGGGAACTTCGTCGCCGATGGCGCGGTAGGGAGCTGCTGCCGTGTCGAGTTCTGGGCGGCGAGCCCCCACGGCAATGCCGCCAGCAAACCCAGGATCAACCAAGTTTTCATTCGAAGTTTCATTATAGCCGCTGGCGAGATTCGGCAACGACGCTCGGAGAACGCGGTTTACCACGGAGACACGGAGGACACGGAGTTTTAGTTTCGCTCGAGTTTTCTACGCGATCTCCGGGCATTCCTGGAGGTGGGCCTCAAGCCCATGTGACCCTCAGTTTGACAGAACCACAAATCTCCTCCGTGAGAGATCACCGCTCACAATGACGTCTGGTAGGCGGAGCCCGATTCTAATCGTCACTCATAACTATGCAGCAAAGCAAGAGGCACGGATCTCTCCGTGCCTCTAAGGTGGTGAAGGAAAACTATCCCTTCGTAATTCGGATGTCACCGGTGTCGGTGTTGATTTGCAGCTTGCTCACACCGTTGCCGACGGCGCCCGCCGCCCGTGCTGAGCCGTTGCTT
>DATCCF010000177.1:0-3113 GCA_036511435.1 Terriglobales bacterium
CGCAATCAGTCCCGAACTGGCCGCGCACCTAGCAGTACAGCACGGCCGGAATCCCCTGGTGCAGTTCCTGTTCAACACCAGTAACAGGACACCGTGGGACCCTAACCTCGTCGTCAAGCGGAAGCTGTATCCGCTTCTCGACTCTCTCGGAATTGAGCGCGCAGGTCTTCACGCCTTCCGTCACGGAAACGAAACCGCGATGGATCGGATGAGGGTCCCGGTCGCCCTCAGGCTGGGCCGGCTTGGCCACGCCGACACGCGGATGATGGTGAATTATTCGCACATCATCAGCGAGGACGACCACCATCTTGCCGCAGAGTTTGGAAGAATTTTGCGAGCAAATGTGTGCAAGTCAGAAAAAGAAGCCCTTACGTCGGACGCGCAAGGGCTCACAGTGCAATAACTTAGTTGGTTGCGGGGGGTGGATTTGAACCACCGACCTTTGGGTTATGAGCCCAACGAGCTACCAGACTGCTCCACCCCGCATTTCGATCATAACGTCTACTGCATCTGCGGTCAAACGACAACGAGCGTGGCGAACTCACCAGCTGTATCCAATTTGCGTGATTCACGCCCGCGCAAACTTCTCGAAGCGGCCGCCGATCTGGTCGCTTTTGCGATCCGGCCGGGGAACGCTTTCAGCGCTTGACCGCAAATGGTAGCCTCTCTGCATGGCTGATGAGCACCGGGACGACAAAATCGAAAGCGCGGCCATCCTGTGGGCGCGCTATTCGGAGATCGCCTTCATCATTCCAGCCGCAATAGTGGTTGGATTACTGATTGGCAAACTGCTCGATCGTTGGCTGCACACCCATTGGCTGTTTATCGCCGGAGTCATCGTGGGGGCTGTCTTAGGATTTGTGCAGATGATTCGAATGGTCAGCGCACGGAAAGAATAGCGACGCTTGGCTCCGCAGCTGCGATAATTGCGGGTCAGTTACAGTCCTGATTGTCACATGGGCCTGCGGCCCATCCACAGGAATGAAAATCAACCACGGAGGGACGGAGATCACGGAGAACCTCGATGAAAACGAAAACTCCGTGCCCTCCGTGTCAGAGCCTGCCCTGAGCGAAGCCGAAGGGTGGTAAAGTGATTTTCTGCGAGCGGTCTGCGGGGTACATTGGTGTGTGCCCACCACGATGCCCGAACCCATTTCCTCGGCGGCAGACGAATTTTTTGGCGGAGCGCTGAAGCGTATCCGCAAGTACATGCTCGCGGTGTCGGCCGCCGCCTTGGTGGTGTGCGTGGTTTTCTTCCGTTGGCCGGTGGCTGTGGGATTTCTGATTGGAGCGATCGTCTCCTACGTCAACCATCGCTGGCTGGAGCGGGCGGTGGACGCCGTGGGCGAGCGCATTACCACCGGCGAGAGCAAGGAGCGGGGAGGTGGAATCGTCTTCCGCGCTGTGCTGCGATATGCCTTCATCGCCATTGGGGCCTATGTTATATTTAATGTTTCTCGCGCAGGTCTTTACGGCTTCCTTGGGGGCGCGTGTCTTCCGGTCGCCGCCGTGGCCTGCGAAGTCGCGGTGGAATTATTTGTTACCTTGCGGCGCGGATTCTGATTTCCCAAATACTTTGACGCGCGAACCGCCTGACGCCGGGGGTGTGTAAAGCAGCAGTCAGGGCAGTTTTAGATCCGGTCTTTCTACGAGCAAGCCTTCATGCCTGAGCAACTTTGGATAACGGCCCTTCTGAACAAATACTTCGCCGGTTTGGCGAATGCGATCCTGGGTATCTTTCATCTGCATGCCAAGTACCCGCAAGCGCCTATCCCCAATTACGTGGCGATGCAGGTTGTGGTGTTCGTGCTGATCCTGCTGTTTTTCGTGATCGTTCGGGCGCGCCTGTCGGTGGACGACCCTGGAAAGATGCAGCACCTGATGGAGGAGATCGATTCGTTCATCAGCAAGCAGAGCCACGAAGTGATTGGCCACGGATACGAGCGATACGTAGGCTACTTGACTGTCCTGGGTATCTTCATTCTGTTGGGTTGTCTGCTGGGTATCGTACCCGGGTTTGAATCGCCGACCGCGATTCCATCGGTGCCGCTGGGTTGTGCGCTGGTCACCTGGTTCTATTATCACTTCCAGGGCGTGCGCTCGAACGGCTTCAGCTACGTGAAGAATTTTATGGGCCCAGAACCGTGGCTGGCGATCCTATTGTTTCCCATTGAGATCTTCAGTCATCTGGCGCGAATTCTTTCGCTCACCATACGTCTTTACGCCAATATGTTTGCCAGCGATCTGGTGACCCTGGTGTTCTTCTCTTTGGTTCCGCTGGCTCTCCCGGTCGTGTTCATCCTGCTGCACATTGGCGTGTCGGTTATTCAGACCTATATTTTCGTGCTGCTGGCGACGGTGTACATCGGAGAAGCGGTGGCGCACGAGCATTGAAGAGCAGCCGTTAGCCTTTAGCCATTAGCTTTTAGCAATTAGCCCTTAGCAATCGGAATTCAGCTAATGCCTGCGTGCTAAAAGCTAAGTGCTATTTCAAGTTTGCTGCCAGCGTGAGGGCGTCAGCACGGTGAACGTCAACCACCCACTGGCAGCGATTCATAAGGAGAAAGAAATGAAGAAACTGATGACCATATTCTTTTCGCTGGGAGCCATGATGCTGATGGCCATGCCAGCGTACGCGCAGGGCGGAAGCGCCGCTGCTCCGGCGACCAATTGGGTCCCCATAGCCTCCGGGTTCGGCATGGCGATTGCCGCCGGACTGGCCGCTCTTGGCCAGGGCCGAGTCGGTTGCGCCGCGTGCGAAGCGATGGCGCGAAATCCCGCTGCCCGGCCGGCAGTCCAGCTCGCGTTGATTCTGGGCCTTGCCTTCATCGAGTCGTTGGTGCTGTTCACACTGGTGATTATCTTCGTCAAGGTTGTCTAGTTTCCGCCTTCAACGGCAACGCCCCGTCTTCGGACGGGGCATTTTGTTTGGCGCCTACTATAGACCCAGGCAAGATGTCCCTGGTTTTTCAGCCTCTTCAGCAGAATCTGTGGGTTGATTCCGGTTCAGGTAGGCGTCCCAACGTGTGATATAGGGCTATTTCCATAGCTTCGTAGGTACGGAAGCCATAGGATCGTCTGGTTACCACTCGAATCTTGTTGTTGAGGCCTTC
>DATCCF010000178.1:0-2701 GCA_036511435.1 Terriglobales bacterium
CGTCCATGATCGCCCCACACTATAAAGCTCAAGCGGTTCGTTGGTCCGCAGCGAACGCGGCGCTGAACCAGGATTATTCATGAGGATCTCAAAGCTACCGAAACAGATGAATAATCCAGATGAAGCGCCGCTCTATCCGAACTCGCCGGACTACACCAATTCTGAAACCGCTCTAGCCGACGCAACGGGTTTATTCAGGCCTCCGTTCTCCTGCGGCCATCACACTACGATTCCCCGATCCACGCCGCGAGTGCGCGCGACACAACTTTTACGCCAATCCAACGGTTCCGGCATTTGCAATCCTTTCTCTGAATTTGCGCTACAATGGGGAAAGCATTCTTCGGCGATTATCGCGTCCCACTTGCAAAACACTGAACCCATCTTGTTATAATCACTCGCTTGGGTGATGCACGTCACACCAAACTGAGACGCGCACTTCGCAGTACCGCACTAACCTGGGTGCCGAAGGGGTAATCGGCTCCCGAAACCCGCAAAACTGGAAAGCTTCATATAAATGGGCCAAGTCTTCCATCGTAGTGCGAACACAATTGCACGGGCGTCGATCATCGGGGTGGTGGTGGTCGTGTCGGTGCTGCTCTGGGCGGCCCTGGAGGTGCAGCGCTCGCCATACGCCACCTATCAGGACGTGGCGCAGGCGCAGCCTGTGCCGTTCAGCCACCAGCATCACGCGGGCGGCGACCGTATCGACTGCCGCTACTGTCACACTTCGGTTGAGAGCTCAAGTTTCGCGGGGATTCCTCCCACCAAGACTTGCATGAATTGTCACTCGCAGATCTGGGCCAACGCGCCCATGCTGGAACCGGTGCGCGAAAGCTATCGGACGGGCAAGTCGCTGGTGTGGACGAGGGTAGACGACCTTCCTGACTTCGTTTATTTCGATCACAGCATTCATATCGATAAAGGCGTTGGCTGTGCGAGTTGCCACGGGCCGGTGGACAAGATGCCACTGATGTATGCGGCCAACTCGCTGCAGATGGAATGGTGTTTGAACTGTCATCGCGCGCCGGAAAAGTTCCTTCGTCCGCGCGATCAGGTGTTTAACATGGGCTACGAACAGCCCAGCTCGCAGAATCCCGTGAAGCTGGCGGATGGCAGCGTCTTCACCGACCAGATTGCCTTGGGTACGGAGTTGAAGCACCGTTACAACATTCGCAGCGTGCAAGGCATTACCAGTTGCAGTACCTGTCACCGCTAGTCTGGTTGGAGTGGACTACGGCCGGTAGTTTGACGAACGAACCTTTCCGAAACCTACGAGAAGATGGAAAAAGAGAGTCCGAACAAGTCTGAGGCGGTCTGTCCCAGCAAATTGGAGCTTGTCCAGATTCAAGACAAGCTCGCGCGCGCCAAAAGTGGCCCACAGTATTGGCGCTGCCTGGAGGAGTTGGCCCAGACCGACGGCTTCTACGAGATGTTGCACCGGGAGTTCCCGCGGCAGGCATCGGTCTGGCCTGAGGGTGCTTCGCGCCGCGACTTCATGAAGCTGATGAGCGCCTCGCTGGCGTTGGCGGGATTGTCGGCGTGCGTGAAGCAGCCGCTGGAGCCCATCGTCCCCTATGTGCGGCAGCCGCAAGAAATCGTCTTGGGCGAGCCGCTCTTTTTCGCCAGTGCCATGCCGTTCGGCGCCTACGCGACGCCCGTGTTGGTGGAGAGCCACGAAGGCCGTCCGACGAAGGTGGACGGAAATCCCGAGCATCCGGCAGGCCTGGGCGGAAGCGATGTTTTCGTACAGGCTTCCATCCTCGACATGTACGATCCCGACCGCTCGCAGACCATAACCTACCTGGGCGAAATGAACACCTGGAGCGGATTCAACCTCGCTCTCAAGGGACCTCTGAATTCACAAAAGGCGGTTAAGGGAGGCGGGCTGCGGATTCTCAGCCACACCGTCGGCTCTCCAACCATGGCTTCGCTCATGGATCAGGTGCAGGCAGCCTATCCCGAGGCGAAGTGGGTGCAGTATGAGCCGCTGAACCGTGACAACGTTCGAGCTGGGGCGAAGTTGGCGTTCGGGCAGTATGTGGAAACGCGTTACAACCTGGAAAAGGCCGACATCATTCTGACCCTCGATGGCGATTTTCTTTCCAGCGGGTTCCCTGGATTCCTTTACTACGCCCGCTCTTTTGCGGCCAGACGCAATCCCGATTTGAAAGAAAAGATGGCGCGCTTCTATGCGATTGAGAGCACGCCGACCAATACCGCCGGCAAAGCCGATCATCGGCTGCCCGTGCGCGCTTCGGAAGTGGAGCAGTTGGCGCGGGCCATTGCCGCGGGATTGGGCATTGGCAGTGGAGCTTCGGCGAAACCCGAGCATCGGAAGTTCGTCGCCGCGTTGGTTAAAGATCTCCAGGCGCATCGGGGCGCCGCGGTGGTGATTCCCGGAGACAACCAACCGCCGACGGTGCATGCACTGGCGCACGCCATGAATCAGGCGCTGGGCGCAACCGGCAATACCGTGATCTACACCGATCCGGTAGAAGCCAAGCCGCAGGAGCAGACGGCCGCATTGAAAGAACTGGTCGGCGAAATGAACGCCGGCAAGGTGGACCTGTTGCTCATCGTGGGCGCGAATCCGGTCTATGACGCCCCTGCGGATTTCGATTTCGCAGCAGCCATGAACAAGGTCCCGCTGCGCGTGCAGCACAGCCTCTACCAGGACGAAACCAGCGATCACGTTCACTGG
>DATCCF010000179.1:0-11321 GCA_036511435.1 Terriglobales bacterium
CTTCGCTCATAGACCTGCAGAAGCTTGCAGCGCAAATCATCCGAATATGGTCGTGGCATGGCTGGGCTTGCGGAGATCGCCATCTGCAGCCTACTGCCTCCCCTCACTTTCGGATATAGCTTCTAAGGAACTGCTCTAGCATTTAGCGATCAGCGATCAGCGATCAGCGATCAGCGATCAGCAATCAGCAATCAGCATTCAGCATTCAGCAATCAGCATTCAGCCTTACCCGTTTGTCATCGGCGGCGACCGCGTTACGCGCGGCTGAAGAGGCTGCTGAAAAAGTCGGAAAAGCAGATCCCTCGCGGGCTGAACTTCACCCCAACAAGCGCAAAAACGGCGCTTGTTGGGGACCCCGGTCCGCCCGCTCGTGATGACAAAAATAAAGAGCTTAGCGGCGCACCTAAAGGTGCACCCCTTCAAAACACTCGCTGAAACCGACTTTTTCAGCAGCCTCTGAAGCCGCGCTCGTTTTGTGCCGTTCCTACGGGACTCGATCTTATCTTCCACCTTACCCAGCGCGGAAGCACTGGGCTAAAGCTCTTTCGCCCTTTCGGGGCTGGTTCTTATCTGCTTTCTTCCACTGTGGCAAGCCGAAACGACGTTGCGACACAGTCTCCGAAGGCCTGCACTACCCGAACAACTTAGACACGGGCGCGAAGGTCCGCTCTACCAAGACAGCATCCGTCGCCGACTCTTTCAACAGTTTCTCCATTCGAACAAGGTGAACTCTATTTTCAATCTTCTCTGTGCCTCTGTGTCTCTGTGGTGCAACATCAATTCACTGCCTCGCGCCAGTTCGGGAAGGGGTTCCGAGATGAATTCTTGAAATCCTGAATCAACTCCCGTACGCGCGAGCGCCGTTGCAACAACCGCGACAACAACCGTTCCAACTCGTCGCCCTCGGAGTTGTACCACTCCGGCGGAATCTCCTCGGCCAGCGGCCACAGCGAGCTCTCGGGGAAAGTCTCGATGCGACCGAGCCAGGGTTCGAAGCTGTCCCACGATGTGATGCATGTGTAAACATCGTTGCGGCCAAAGACGCCGCGCAGCGGGGCGTCGGGAAAATTCCACTCGCCGGCGTTGAAGCAATAGCCCTGGTCAATGAAGCTGGCGGTGAACTTGCGTTCCCGCACACGCTTCCAGAAGGCCGCCTGGCGGCCGTTGGCGTTGCAGGTCCACTTGTCGAGGGCGAGAATGCCGGCAAAATCGCGCAGGTTGCGAACGCGCGCGATCATGGCCTCGGGCAGGTAGTCGTAGACCTGACCTTCGAGCGGCGAGACCACGTAGCGAGAGCCGAATGACAGCCCAGGAGTGAACATGGTGCGATGCCCGCAAAGTTCGATGCGCAGGTCGGGGGTGTGCTCCAGCAGCCAGGGCTGCACGTTGACGACGGCGGCCACCGGCACCGGCAAACCCACCATCTCAGCCAGGCGCGTGCCCAGCCAATCATTCACCAAGACCCGCGTGTGCTGCGGGTTGTTCTGAAATTTGACGACGTAGTAGAAGCCGTCGGCGCAGCGCATGAGGTGACTCTGAGCGCCGCCGCGCATCCTGCGTACGTGTTGGACCGCCTGAACGAACAAGAGACCGCCGTTAAGAACTACAAATTTGTTTCCCACCCTTCGCCAAAAGCGGGCGAAAGGATGGGGCACCCGAGCTCCGTCCTGAACAACCAGGAATTCGGTGTTTCTCGCCCAGCGGGAGCGACGGGGCGGTCTCTACCACAGCGTGTCGTGGAAACCGCCCGCAACGGCCATTGCGGCCGTACATCACGGCCATCACCTCCGCGTCGCACGGCTAATCACGCATACGAGGGTGCGCGAGTAGCCAAACCATTGCGGCAGTTTCCGCGTTCATCCTAGCGCGGACGGGCCGCGATTACGCCGTCACACGTCACACAGGCGTGTGCGGTGGGAAAAGAGACAGTTGTCGGTGGTCAGTAGCCAGTAGCCAGTTGCCAGATTCGAATCTCCGCAAGGCATGTTCATGACGCGGTTTGCAGGATTGCGAAATTGCACTCGCGCATGGACTGCGGCGGGCGCACCACAACTTCGGCGCGGACCGCCAAGGCGATGGCCATGGCCATCACGGTGTCGTCATGCGCGCCGCCAGCGGCGGCCGAGGTGCCGTCCCGATGGCGGATGAAGGTGCGACATTCCTGCAACAGCCGCGGGCTGAGAAAGAGGAACGACGCGCTCGACAGTACCGCGGCGAAGTTCTCCAGCATGCGAGGACGCGAAGCCGCAGTGGTGAGCCATCCGGGCGGGGCACCGCCAGGATATAAGTTCTGATAGCCGGCGCTCATGGCGAGATGCGCGATCACGGCGTGCCCATGATTGTTGCGCTCCACGGCCACCAGCGCCTGGTTGTATTTGCGGCCCAGAACCGCCACCCGGGCCGCCAACTCCTGCGGCGTGAAGTGTCCGCGCAACTCGGCGCACTGCAATCCGGTGGAGCGCTCGATGACCTGGGCGCAGGCATAATCGCCATCGCAGCCGCCACCGGCGGGGTCGACTCCAATGATGTATTGCTTGGGAGTGACGCCATTGCCGGCCTCCATCGGCGGGAAAAAAGTCAGAAGCTTGCCGTTGTCGGAGGCCTCCGACATCACCGGAGGCTGTTTCAGGCGCTCGTCCAGGATGTCGCAATCGAAGACACAATCGCCGGAGGCGAGGAAGCAGCTCTCCGGATCCTCGGCGTATTCTTCGGGCGCGCGATTGCCGAAGTTGGCGCGCATCTCGCGGCGGAAGGCAATCTGTCCGGGGTCGAGATTGTGCTTGTGCATGAGCTCGCGCTCCTGGTCGCTGAAGTCGACGATCTCCAGCTTGCGGCGATAATTCGGGTCCCACCACCACGGATAGAAGTGGCGGACGTAGCCGGTTTGCGGCGCGCGCTGCCACTCGTCGTAGAACGTCCCGCCAGCGCCGTTGGGGGTGGACTCCAGAAAGATCTCGCCATCGGGCGGGACCGCGGCACGCAGCGAAGCCAGCGTCTCCGACACATCACGCGGCCAGCGGGCGACCTCCGAACAATGCAGATTGTGGATGGTCAACCCGCGGCCGGCGTTGGGATCCGCCGCAGTTTCCACGCGATATTCGCTGTCCAGCATGGGAAACACGATCTGGCGGACGTTGGCGCGCGAGGTCACCAGCGCGCCTTGACGCAGCGACTCTGGCAGGTTCTCCAAGAGCCGGTGCACGATACGAAAGATTTCCTCGGCGGAGCGCTGATCGTGCGCGACCTGCACGCTCAGGGTGCCTTCCCGGGTGATGCAACTGACGAAGAAGCGCGCCGCAACATAGGTGGTAACGCCTAACTGGCGGGCCTTGAGGACGATGTTGCGCTTGCCGCTGGTTTTCTCCAGGTCGCGCTGGGCGCGATTGAGGCGCAGCCGGAGCAGGTGCCCGCGCTTGTCGCGGATTTTCAGCGTAGTGCACATGACAAGCTCACGAACGGTCTCGATCCCACGAGGTATGGGGCCGCTCCAGGTGGTGAGGGTATGCGGGTGCTGATCGAGCTTGTGGCCGGCTTCCCTCAGTACGGCGAGGGCCGCGTTAGGCGAAGTGTCAGTTTCGCTGGCGGCGACTTCCGGCGTTCTTTCGGGTTTGGACGTCGTCCCTGGCTTCGCCGCGGTCGGGTTTTTTGTCGTTTTTTTTCTACCCACGGAAGTACTCCTGGGCACGGTTGCCAGTTTGTCCAGTTGTCAGTTGTTGGTTGTCAGTTGCCAGTTCCACGGAACGGCCCAAGAAGAAGTACCTCAGGGGCTAAAGCCCGCTTTGAAACGGCCATTTGCGGCACGGCTGAAGCCATGCCCTTTCAAAGCCCGATGTCTTCAGTCGGTTGTCAGGGCAAGCATGGCAGACACAACCGCAGGCATCGTATCGACTATAGGGGTCCGTCGACTCGGCGCTGCGCTCCTCGCTTGACGAGAACCAGTTGTCAGTTATCAGTAGCCAGTAGTCAGTAGCCAGTAGTTAGTTGGCAACTGCGAATTGCTAACTCTTAAAGGCTAGTTGCTAATTGCTTCTCACTGCACCGTCTGGCAATAGAAGGTCGCGCCCCTGACCTGGTCGGACGAGCCCGCGTTGAAGGTGAGCTTGATGGTGTCGGCGTTGGCGAGGTTCTCGCTGCCCGCGTTGCCATAGCTGCCACCGATGCCAATGGCCG
Organism: Terriglobales bacterium; assembly: GCA_036511435.1. Taxonomy (GTDB): domain Bacteria; phylum Acidobacteriota; class Terriglobia; order Terriglobales; family Acidobacteriaceae; genus Bog-257. The sequence continues at coordinate 4,171 of DATCCF010000179.1, forward strand.
TCCCCGCGATCACCGGGCTGAGGTTCGCCGACTGGGACGAGAGCGACGAGATGGTAAGTACCTCAATGTCAGATGCGACGTTTTGACTCGACGAGGTGTAGGCTCCGTAGGTCCACGTTGTGGTACCCAGCATCCACTTATAAGTGATGGCCCCTGACGCTGTGGGATGTGTCCACTTGGCATAGCAGTGGGCGCCGGCGCCGACCGTGAACGTCCCCGCCGGCAACGTCGCGGTGTAGATGGCCTGATCGGCGCTGTTGCCGGTGAGAGTTGAGGTGGCGCCTTGCATGGTTCCGCTCACCAGACGAGTGCCAATGCCGCAGCCGTTGCAGGTGGTGACGTTGAGAGTGCCGACCGTGGCCGTCGTGGTGTTAACGTCCGCGGCATAGACTTCATCCCAGCGGTAACTGGGGTCGCCAAGCCAACGCGTGCTGTTGTCGCCGCCTACCTTTGCCGGAATAAACTCCCATTGCTGCGTGTTGGGAATTCCGCCGGGGAAGGCGTAGGTCATCTTGGCGAAAAGCTCGGGCGATTGCCCGTAGGTGGTCCGGTTCGCCATACGGAAGCCGATGCCACCCACGCTGAGGTCGGTCGAGGTGCCGCTGGCAGCCACCATGGTCTCGTTCGAACTGGTGGTGCCGAAGACTTCCGTGAGAATGCCGTTGCCGGAATGCGGCGACTGAATGAAGGTGTTCAGATCGAGAGTGAAGGCCTGGCCGGAGAGAAATCCTCCGATTGGTCCGTAGTAGAACGGGACCTTGTTCATGTTGACGGCCGCGGTACTGCGGCTGTTGACCACGTCGTTGACCGCGTTGACGTAGTCCTGCACGTAGAAATTAGTGACACTGATGTACGGGGTGGTGCCCGTGGTGCCGTTCACGTACTTAATAACATCGTTGACGCCGCTGCGTCCAAAGGTGTAACCGCCGACGATGTACAGGCTGGGCTGGGCGCCGTTCTGGCCGGTCTGGTCGATGGTAATCAGCGGGTCCTGGCCACTGATTTCTTCCTCAGTCTTGAATCCTACGATGGTCAGGGTTCCCGACTGGCCGCCGTTGAGGCGCACGATCGAGGTGGCGTTGGAATCGCCGCTCAAGCCATGCACTACTGCAACTCCGCTGAGGTTATTAAAGTTGAAGCCGTAGCGCCCGGCGCTATTGGTGGTGATGTTGGCGATGTCTGACGCTGTGGCACTAGCGCCGGTGAAGAGAATGTTGTCGAGATAGCAGCCGCTGACTTCAATGGTACGCAGGAAGGCGGTCTCGCCCATGTTCTCGATGTTGAAGCAATTGCCGGCCGTCTGGTGGGCGCCGTTGCCGATGACGCGCAAGTCTTGAAAGCCGCCCCAGTGCGACCATTGCGCTGCCGCAGCGATTCCGGTGCCGACCGTCGAAGTGGCGATCAGGTCGGCGTTGAGTGCGTTACCGGCGGTGACGATGGTGCCATGATTGGTAGAGGTGCTGGCGCCGATAAGGCGCGCTCCGGGCAGCACGACGATTCCCGCGGTAACGATATTGTTGCCGTTGTTGTAAGTCACCGTGCCAGTGATGGTGTAGGTAGTCGCCGCCAGCTTCAAGGTCACCGAGTCATAGAGGATGAAGCCCGGCCCCGTGTAAGGCGAAGTGCGATCGTCGATCACCGTGCCCAGCACCGTGCCGCCGTTGTAGGCGGCGTTGATGGCGGCCTGGATGCTGGCGTAGCGGCTGGCCAGGAACTCCACTCCCGGAATGTTCTGGAAGGTGAGCGCGGTGGCGTTGATCGTATTGGGTGTGCCATTGCCGATGGGCGGAGGCGAACTCAGGTTGGCGCTGGCGCTCCAGGTCATGGGAGCAGAACCGCCGCCCGACGAGGTCAGGCATTGACCAGACGTTCCCGGTGTAGTCGGCAGGGTCATGGAATAGGCAGGAAAGGGAGCCGAAGGCGCTCCCATGGTGATGCTGTTGTTGTTATCGGTGGGAGAAAACCACTGCACACCGAACTGGTTGAAGCCGGCGACACCGACCTTGTTGACGCTCCATTGAAAGCCAGCGCTGGTGGGAACGTCGTAGAACAAAGTACCGTTGACCCCGAGTGCCTCATCCACGTACATGTTTCCGCTGTCCAGAGAGGAAAGGCCGATATATTTTCTGTTCTTGACGACCAAGTTGGCGGGTGCAGCCGCGTTCGATATTCCGCTCTGAAAGGGAGGCGTGCGATCGTCGGAAGACAACAAGCTGGCAATGAGAGTGTAACCGGAATTGGCGTCCATGGAGAGAGCGTAAGTCGTGGGATCGCCACTGACCCCGCCGTCCTGAGCTACAAGCTTGTCGATGGTGGTCTCGGCGGAGCCTACCAGCGACAAACAGTTGCCATAAGACCGCAAGCAACTCAGAAAACCAATCTCGGTGAAATATGAGTGCTCTAGCTCTACCCCGCCAAGCTCGACTTGTGGAGTCCCTGTCCAAGCTCCGCCCTGCCACTGGGTGTCCTTGAGGGAAGTGATCGAGGCAAATTTGAGGTGGACACCGTGCGCTGGAGTTGACGGTACTTCTACCTGGCGTACCTTGGCCCCGAGAACCGAGCTTCCAATGGAATAGTTAGAGCCGGTGCCTTCAATCAGGATGTTGTCCCAGTCTCCCGCATGGTTCCCAAAGTTGCTCTGCGAAATGTTGGGCGAATTGATATTGTTGTTGCCCTGGACGAAGACTTCCGCCACACCAAAGCCATAGGCGTTGAGGGCGCCGACATTGACCCAGCGAACCGAGCCATCCGTGGTCACCACACAACCGACGGTCTGACAGAAGGCTGGGCGCGTGGCGCCGCTGGTTCCTACTTGCTGGGTATAGAAAGCGTAGTTGCCACTATTGTTGGAGGTGGGAATGACGATCTTAGGCTCGAGATAGGTAGCCGAGGCCACCCAGTCGCCACCCTGATTGCCGTCAAAGTGCATGCCGTGAAGTCCGTTGCGGTAACCGGTGGGACCGTCAAAGGCGAAGCCACCCGCCATGACATGCCAGCCATCTCCGCTATTGCCGTTGGCTTGCGACATGCCAGAGACGTGCCCGTCGTAGCCCAGAACGAAGCCGTCACCAGCACTGGAGTCGGCGACGGTATTCTGAATGTCGTCCTGTCCGGCAAGAGCAAGAATGTCAGCTCCAGTAAAGTTCTTGGCATGGACGCCATGAATCTTCATGGAGTAGCTATTGGGCGCGAAGATTCCGAAGGTCCCTTGGGCATTTCCGTTAAGCTCGCAACCGATGACGCTGGTGCCATCGGCAGTATGCGGCCCGACCAGCCCGGGGTCCACCGTATTGGAAATAAGTTGGTTTGGACCGCCCGACATCAAGATAGCTGACGACGCTTGCAGAATGGTTGACGCGGGACACTCAATCACCACATTCGGGGCGGTAACCTTGATTCCCGGGTCGCCGCCCAACGTCCAGGTACCGGCACCAAACAGGATCTTCACGGGAACGCTAGCGTTGATGGTTGTGGCACAGGTCTGTCGGGGCGCAAAGCCGCGCGCGTCAATGGTGCCGCCGGCGGAGGGCAGGCTGGCGATGGCGGCGTTGATCTTGGCGCAGGGATCGGATTGCGGAAAGTTTCCTGGATTGCTTACACCATTGCTGTTCTGCGCGGTCAGGGTGGTGAAGTTGCCGGTGTTGGGCGCCACGTTGCCGATCGGGGGCGGCGAGGCCAGATTGCCGCTGCCCGCATTGGCGTCCACATACGCCTTATTCGCGGCGTCGGTCGGGTTCTGCGGCGTAGGCACCGCCGGAGAGGTGCTGAACGTCTTTGCCCCGCTGATGGTTTGGGTGGAAGCCAGGGCGACGTAGGTGGCGTCGGCGTAGTCGCGCGTCAGAAATTGCGCCGCCGTATTGGTGGGAACCAGCTTGCTGCGGATGGCGCCGATGGTCGTGGTTGCGGCGTTGGGCACGACCCAATACTCGGAGTCGGTGGTGCCATCATTGAGCTTGAAAATGGCGCGATAGTACGTCCCCGCAGGGCTGGCTCCGGTGTTGGGCGCGAGGCTGGCGTTGAAGCCGCCGCTGGCATCCAGGGTGACGGTGAGCGAACCGGGCGTCACCGCCTGCCCCGCCGCGGTGGTGAAGGCCGGCCAGGAAATGAGCGCGGTGCCTTGCGCGGGGCTGCCGTCGGCACGGTACACGGTGTCCGTGATCTGACACAGTGTGGGAGCTTGGCCGATTGCCGCGGCCGGCGACCACGCCATGGCAAGAGTTAGCGAAATGAGGGCAGAAAAAAACCGCCTTATCAGGCGGCTGATGGTCGGCATAATCCATGCCTCGCTGCTGCCGGCCGGGGCCGGCGGAAAGTTGCGAACTTGATGTAATGTCCCACAGGGTGGGACTCCTTAGATTATCTGGGAACAGGCGCTCTGTCGTCCCTACGGGACTCCGATCTATTTTTCCCTCTACCCAGCACTCCGCCTGCGGCTGCGTGCTGGGCTAAACTGAGCCGCGCCTGACGGCGCTGGATTTCCGCTTGTACATCAATTGGCAAAAGTTCAAACTTCGTTGTCACGCACTCAAGGAGCTAAGAGAGAATGTGACAACTGTGTCGTCCCTACGGGACTCGTTGATTTTTCCCACGTTACCCAGGGCTTAACCACCCCAGCACGCGCAAAAACGGCGCGTGTTGGGGACCCCGGTACGCCCTGGGCTAATATTGTTTCGCCCTAGCGGGCTCGATTTTGCTGCAATCGTTCCACCGTGCTAACCCGAAACGAGTTCTCACACACACTCTAAAGGCCCGCTCTACTCGACCATTGACTTGGTCAGAAGTCCTCTAACTGCGCTCCGGCTCCGCGGCCTGGTAGCTGCGGATGAACTGCTCCACGCTGCGCACGTAGACATCGGCGAAGTCCACTACGTGGCGCCGCGTCTGGATCATGTCCATGGCGTCGTCGAGCCCGAAGCCCAGGGCGCGTAGCACCGCCAGCGCCATCATGGGGGCGCGATGCACCCCCGCGGCACAATGGATGAAGACCTTGTTGTCGGCATCGTCCAGCGCTTCCAGGGCAAAGTCCACGCCGCGCTGCAACAGCTCCGGAGGCTTGAGCTTAAAGTCGTCGTCGGTACCGTTCCACAGGACCTTCACGCCGTAAGGCTCGGCCAGTGCGGTGTCATCCCACTCGATCTGCATGTCCACGATGTGAGTCACTCCGGCGCGCACCACTTCGCTCATCTTGTCATCGGTCCAGATGCCGCCACCCAAGGCGATGCGGTCGGTCACCCACGTCATGTCCATGCGTCAGGCTGCTCCCACTGCGGAGCCATCCGCCGCAGCGGGAACTCCACTTGCCATTCTACAAGGCGGCCCTCTCACATATCGGTTTTGCAAGGGCGCGGCTTGAGAGTGCTGCGGAAAAAGTCCGAAAAGCAGATCCCTCGGCGACTAAAGTCGGCTCGTGATGACAAGACAGGGGCTAGTGATTAGGGGCTGTTGATTGGTGGGCCAGCAAGGCTTAGCTGACGGCTGAGAGCTGACGGCCGAAAAGCAGGTCCCTCCGCTCGCCCGCCGCGGCGGACTCGGTCGGGATGACAGAGAAAACAACGAAGCCGCTCAGGCTGCCATGTCCGGTTCGGGTTCATCGTCCGACAAAGGATCGAGTCCCAGGGTCTTCAGGAATGCTTCCACCCGGTTGACCGGCGGCGGGGAAGGCGCGGCCTCGGCAGCCGCCAGCGCAGCCGGAAGAGGGTTGGGCGCGGCCTCCTCCTCCAGCGGCAGCAGCGTGTACACGCCGGCAAACTCGAAAAGCGTGCGGGCCGCCAGGTAGCTGCCCGATTCCGCCAGCTTGATGACCGCTCCGTTGATCTCCTCAAGGTGACGCCAGATTTGCAGTTTGGCGCGTTCCACCGCCTGTTGTCTTGATTTCAGCGTGGAAAAGGCTGCCGTGTGGCGCCGGGCTTTCTTCGCTGCCTTCGTCGAGGCTGGCGGTTTCACGTTCTTCTTCGCGGCGCCGCTCTTCTTCACCGCCAGACGCTTGCTCTTGCCGACGGCGCTCCGCGGCGCTGGTGCAGGCTTCTTTCCGGATGCTACCGCGCTGTTTTTGAGTGGCATGATTCGTTCTCCTACCAGGGAGGTTGCGTAGCGATGAATGGGCCCCTGAGAGGGCGATTCACCTCTGGCGGGTGGAGCGGGACATTTGTAGTCCCCCCAATTGAGAACCGCCGAGGAACGACCTTCAGTCCGCGCGATACCTGCTTTCCGCCGGTCGAATCATATGAAGTTTCGTACCGGGGATGAAGTATCGTGCGAATTCAAGTCCTCGACGGTGGCAACTGCATGGAGGCGCGCAGGCCCGCTCCACCCAAACTGCCCCAGACACACAAAAGCCCAGCCGAAGCTGGGGAGTATGCCGGAAACCTTAAGCCGACGCTGGGCCGCCGGAAAGAGTTAGGGCCAGAAACACGAAAACCCAGCACTTGGCTGGGTCGCTGACGGGAAGCTTTACAGAACCGCTTCCCAATCTCTAACTCTAGTTTCAATATAGCACATTCCAGGAGGATTTGAACGCGATTTTGTGGATTTATTACACGCTTGTTTTTAATGACTTAGGATCGATTGTTGTGTTTCGCCATATTGACATGTAAAAAGTAGTCGCCGAAACATAAAAGTGGTAGCACGACGACTAATAAATGGACCGTTTTGGGAGAGGGTCAGGGGTCAGGGGTTAGGGGTCAGGGTTGACATTCCTGGAAATAGCATCCCGCCTGCTAGAATCGCGCACAATGGCCGACAACAAGCTTTTCTACGGCGATAACCTCGACGTGCTGCGCCGCTACCTCCGCGATGAGTCGGTGGACCTCATCTACCTCGACCCACCATTCAACAGCCGTCAGGATTACAACGTCCTCTTCGCCGAGAAGGATGGTACCCGCTCTTCGTCGCAGATCACGGCCTTCGAGGACACGTGGGAGTGGAACCTGGACGCCGAGCGCGCCTATCAGGAGGTGGTCGAGCGCGGCGGATGGGTGTCGAACGCGATGCAGGCGTTTCGCACCTTCCTTGGCAACAGCGACATGATGGCGTATCTGGCGATGATGGCTCCGCGGCTCCTGGAGTTGAAGCGCGTGCTGAAGGTGACAGGATCGATCTACCTGCATTGCGATCCGACGGCCAGCCATTATTTGAAGATGCTGATGGACGCG
>DATCCF010000180.1:0-2611 GCA_036511435.1 Terriglobales bacterium
AGCGGTTTAGTTATTTGTGTAGTCTAGGTGCCGCCGGCTGAAGCCGGCTCGGAGGTGAAGGATCAGCGGGAACGCGGCGCTGAAGCGCCGCTCTACCCGTGCTCGCTCGACTACAGTAATTCTTAAACTGCTCTAGCCCAGCGCTTCACCGGGGTGGTTGAGCGCTGGGTAGAGTGGGGAATGAACCGAGTCCCGTAGGGACGGCAGAGGTCGCGACATGGCCTCTCCAGCCGGACGGGCCAGAGCCCCTCATCCGGTGGCTGCCAAACTCACTCACACCAGTGATGTTCAAAGTTGCTCAATCGTGGCTTCCGGTTCCAGCAGGATCGGGATGCCATTGCGAATGGGATAAACGCGCTTGCACTCATTGCACTTCAGGCTGTCTTCGCCGCGCAGCACGAGCGGCTTGCGGCAGACGGGGCAAGCAAGGACTTCCAGCAGCTCTGGGCTGATCATGACAAGCAATTCTAGCAGCCTCCGCTCGTCCGCGGTCATCCGCCCTAATCACAGTCGATTGGTCATGCGGATGTCCGGTTGCTCCGTTCTGCTAAACTTTACACTTCCCTTATGACGGAACAATCGCGTTCTCGCGTCTTTCTTTGGGTTCTGCTGGGCGGCGGAGCCTTCTTCCTATTCTTAGTTGCCATCTTCGCATTGGTTTACTTCACGGTGCGCTCGCAGCAGAAGTCAACCTTCAGCGGCTTCGGTGACAAGATCGCCGTAGTTGATTTGGAGGGTGTCATCCTCAGTCCAAAAGACACCGTCGAGCAGCTCAAAAAGTTTGCCGACGACGGTTCCGTAAAAGCCATCGTTCTGCACGTAAACTCTCCCGGCGGGGGGGCTGCGGCTTCGGAAGAAATTTATCGCGAGGTGCTGCGTATTCGCGATGAGAAGAAGAAACCCATTGTGGCTTCCATCGAGACGGTAGGCGCCAGCGGCGCCTATTACGTCTCCTCGGCCACCAACAAAATCTTCGCCGATAACGCCAGCATCGTCGGATCCATCGGCGTGATTGCCCAATGGTACAACTATGAAGAGCTGATCAAGTGGGCCAAGCTGAAGGCCATAACCCTGAAGGCAGGCGAATTCAAGGACACGGGCTCGCCCACTCGCGAAATGACCCCCGCCGAGCGCACTTACATGCAAGGGCTGATCGATGACATGCACACCCAGTTCATCCACAGCGTGGCCACCGGACGGCACATGAAGGACGACGACGTGCGGGTCCTGGCCAACGGGAAGGTTTGGACGGGAGAGCAGGCCATGCCGCTTAAGCTGATCGATCAGATTGGCGACTTCCGCGCGGCAATTGCAGACACGGCGAAATCAGTCGGTATTAAGGGCGAGCCAACGTTGGTGCACCCTGAGAAAGAGCGCAAGAGCGTGCTCGACCTTCTCTTTGGCGATGTCTCGGAATACCTGCCGAGCCGGGCGAAATTGATGGAAACTAATGTCGGGTTTTATTACCTTTGGAAGTAGCGGTTCTGTCGTTCACGAAAACACGGAAGTCCAACGAAAACTTAGGCTTGCCAACCCCGCGACAAATCTGAGACTATCCGTTGTGCGGTGGGCAAGCGATTCGTTTCGCGATAAGGGGCGTGCGAGATGACCAAGGCGGACTTGATCGATGAAGTTTCCCGGCTGGCGGAGCTCACTCGGAAGGACAGCGAGGTCATTGTAGAGACCATCTTCGAGAGCGTGGTGCGCTCGTTGCGCGCTGGCGACAAGATCGAGATCCGGGGATTCGGCAGCTTCCGCACGCGCCAACGTAAATCCCGCGTCGGCCGCAATCCCAAGACCGGCGAACGCGTCGAGGTTCCCGCCAAGAAGATTCCGTTCTTCAAGCCCAGCAAAGAGCTGAAGGACATGGTCAACAGCTACGTAGAACAGCACCCGCACGTGCAGGCCGCCACGAAAGGCACGCCTGAGCCACAAGCATAATCCCGGTTGCGCCGTGCCCGAGGCGCTCAGTCTCTACACGAAGCCTACCCACCGCTGAAGCTGGATTATTCATGAACTTGAAGATGTCATCCTGAGCGAAGCGCCCGCAAAGAATTTCCGACCCTCTGCTTTTGCGGGTCGGGCGGGCGCGCAGTCGAAGGATCTGCGGTTGTTCCCGACGGCGTAACCGTACCGGCGAACCGCAGATCCCTCGACTCAGGATGACACCAAAAAAACCTGCGTGGCTCACGAATAATCCGGCTGAAGCGGTGGGCTTTCTTATACCGCGCCCAAGGCGCTGGAACATTGCCGTGGCTTCGCGGTGTTTTGCTTGCTCGAATATCGACCGGTGGCGCTATCTCAAAGTTGTCATCACGAACGGCCTTCAGGCCGTGAGGGATCTGCTGTTTCCCCAACCGTCCTCCCAGACGCAAACGACAGCAGATTCCTCGCTTCGCTCGTAATGACAATTCCTAAAGACGAACCGTAAATTCCAAACGCCGCGCGCATGGGCATTACTTACGTACCGACTAGAGCGTTTCCAGCGATAGTGTAGACTGTTGGTGGCGATTCTCCGCTCCACCCGATGGCACGACCCTACGCGAATGATTTGCGGCGAAAGTTTTTGCAGGCCTATGAGCAGGGCCAAGGGACCCTGGGGGAGTTGGCG
>DATCCF010000181.1:0-18298 GCA_036511435.1 Terriglobales bacterium
GGCCACACTGTGATTTCTCGCAGCTATAGGGTTCCTTCGACTCCGCACCCGCCCGACCCACAAAATAGGCGAGTCGGAAATTCTTTGCGGGCACTCGCTCAGGATGACACCTCAACGCTCGTGAATAATCCAGGTTCAGCGCCGCGTTCGCCGCGGCCAAACCCCTGTCGTCCCTACGGGACTCGGATTTATTTTTCACTTTACCCAGCACTCCGCCTGCGGCTCCGTGCTGGGCTAAACTATTTCGCGCCTACGGCGCTGGATTTTCCGCCAGCAAATTCCACTGGCAAATACCAAGTTTGGTTCTCACACACCTTCCGAAGGCCTGCACTACCGTACGGGCGGATACACTAATCCTGAAAACCGCTGTCGGATACTGTTATTGCGTCATCATCACAACTTCGTTCACTACTCTCCGCGTGTAGGCCAGGAATTGTCCGTCTTCTTCAGCCACGCAGATCTCAAATTTGTCGTTTCGATACGCCTCTGCCGCATGGAGAGCTTCGTCCGAGCTGGCGTAAGACCGACCGTCCCACATGAACTTTTTCCCGTCGCGGACCAGAGAGATATTTGGGCTCATAGAGTCAAGCTCCGACGCAAAATTACGCGCTTGTTCGGCATTGGCATAGGCCACTTCGCGCCGCAGTGGTGCGGGGAAAATACTCGCTGACCAGCCACTCCGCCGCTTGCGGCACGGCGCCGCTGATTGCTTTCGACAAACCTTGGGAGATCTCTTCCGGCAGTGGCCCCGTCTGGCAGGCCAGCACCCGAACCTCGACCCCGCAACTTTCTTGCAACTCACGCAGAAGGTTGGACGTGGGCAACTGATGCAGCGAGAAATCGTCGAGTTTGACTGGGGGAATCTCGGCGGGATCGATCTCGAATATCTCGCCCTGACTGCGTCCGGCATCGATCGCGTCCAGGATTAGCAAACGCTGTGGACGCGCGGAGCTCAGGCACAGAGTGAACAACAGCTTGCGCACGCCCGTGCCCACATCCAGCAAGCAGACCGCTTCGGGCACTCGGTAGTGTGACTCGACATAGTCAACTACCGCGCACCCGAAACCGTCATTTCGTTGCTGCTTGGCCTCCGTACACGAACTCTGTAACTGCCTTGACTACTTTCGCGGAAGAACCTTGCCTGCTTGTCAAACGTAGTCAAAAAGCGTCATGAAGCCGAAATCCATGTGCAGTTGTTGGTGGCAGTGGAATAGCGTCAGCCCTGGGTTATCGGCAACGAAATCCACGGAAGCCTCTTGGTATCCTCCAAGCATGACCACGTCTTTCAGGATTCCCGCAGTCGGATTTCCCGCCAGGCTGGTCAGTTCGAAACTATGCCGGTGCAGATGAATCGGGTGGATGTCATCGCTGGCATTGTGCATATGAATTCGATAGCGCTTGCCTTGTTTTAAGTGAAACGAGGCTGGGGTCATTTCGTTGGACATGGGGTATGCGGCTCCATTGATGGTCCATCGATTGAAACCCTGTTCGGCAGCGTTTTCCTTGGCAAAGATCATTTCGAAAGTCTCGTCCGGCGGGGGCGCGCTGGCGCCGGGTTTGGCAAAGCGGGCATAGTTCCAGCGGAAATGCGCTGGGGCGGTCCATTGCGGTTTGCCCGTATGCCCCGCGTACTCCACCACGATGCCCATGCCGTGGCGAAGGTCGTCGTCAGCAAGGTCCCCCAGGATCCAGATTCCCGGATGGTTCATCTCCACCATGGCAGAGACCCGCTCCGCCGTACCCAGCCAGAGTACGGGAACAGTCGCGGGATTCGGCACCGGATTCCCGTCCAATGCGACTACCCGGAAGGAGTGGCCTGGTAGAGCCAGACTGCGAATCTCTGTGGCACTTCCGTTTAACACATGGAAGAGGAAGCGCTCGCCCTGTTTTACGCGAACTGGCTCTCCGTGCCCCAGCATGCGGCCATTGATGGTGAATGCGCCATAGCCGACTTCGTATCCCTTTGGCATGCCTTTGGCCAGCGATGCTTGCATCGCGGACTCGCCCCGCTCTTGGAGAGCTTTCACGCGGGTTGCCGGCGACAGAAAGTCCATGGCCATATCTCCGCCACGGCTGAAGGTTGGTTCGAATTCTTTCAGCGTGAGAAAAACCTCGCGGTCATAATTTCCGGGTTCGTGCTTGGGCTCGATGTACACCGGGCCAACCTCGCCGCTGTACTGGCCGGCGAACAGATTTGCTCCCGCTCGATTATGCGTGTGATAGAAACGCAAGCCTGCCGGCCTCGGGGTGAACATGATCCGGCGTTTACCCTGTGCGGGAATGAAAGGCGTACCTTCCTCAGCCGCTCCGTCCACCTCGACGGGAACCATCTGGCCGTGCCAATGCAGTTGCTCCGGCGTGTCGGTGTCGTTGTAGATATCGACTGTGACCTGCTGCCCCTCCTTAAACCGAAGCAATGGCCCAGGGAATTGACCGTTATAAGTCGTTGTGGAGATGATGCGCTTGGGCGCAATTTCGATTGGGCTCGCACCAATCCTGATGGTGTAATCGGCGGCGCCTTCAGTTTGCGGTGTGGAGTTCGTCTGTCCCGAAGGGCCCCTTTGGGCAGCAATGGGTGGAACCAGAGTGCTGCCGGCAAGTACACCCGTCATCTTGAGAAAATTACGGCGGGAAAAACTCATGACTTCCTCACTCCTAGTCCTCAAACAGTTCACCAAACAGTTCGCGAACTCTCTCTTTGGCGGACTCCAGGGCTTTTCGCCCGCTCGGTGTGGCTAAATACACCCGCCGAATCTTGCCGCCAACCATGTGCTCTTTCGAGCGAAGCAGGCCCTTTTTCTCGAGACCGTGCATGATTGGGTAAAGCGTGCCCGGGCTCAGCCGGTATCCATGTCTGCCCAGTTCCTCAATCATTCCCAGCCCGAAAATCGGCTCCCGGGAGGCGTGATGAAGGATGTGCAGCCGGACCAGCCCCGAATAGAGATATTGTCGAGAAACGTTGCTGCCGCTCATATCTGATGTCGTTATCGGACTTCGATTATAATGCACCATGCAGGCGGACGTGCCGTATTCGCAGCTTTGGCGCAGTCGACAAGAAGCGCGCGGTCTCCGACTTTATAGCAGTTTTACATCTGGTGTATAGGCGATGGGTGGAGCACGCCTTCAGGCGTGCATAACTGCCGTCAGTTCTTGGATCGCGCTTTAGCGCCTGTGGTAATGTTTCCGTCACCTCAGCGGCTAAAGCCAGCTCATTTTCCGAATCTTAACTGCACCGCTGAAGCGGTGCTCCACCGGATACACCACGTGTGAAAATGCCCTAAGATCAGTCGCCGCACATGAGCCATCCACTACTGATTACGTTTTCCCTCGCGCTGGTTGCCGGAGCGATCGCATCCATCGCTGGCTTCGGTATCGGAAGCATCCTCACTCCCCTCCTATCGCTCTGGCTGGGAACGAAGCTGGCAGTCGCGGCGGTGTCCATTCCGCACTTCATCGGGACGGCCCTGCGATTCTCGCTCATTCGAGAACACGTTGACCGGGGTGTTTTGTTGACCTTTGGCGTCACCAGTGCTCTCGGTGGGCTAACCGGAGCTCTGCTACATGTCTGGCTGCGCAGCGTGGTCCTGAGCTATGTGCTCGCGGCCCTGCTGGTATTCGCGGGAGTAATGGGCCTGACAGGAATGGCTTCCCGGATGCGGTTCGGACGTAAAACGGGATGGCTAGCGGGAGCCATCTCGGGAGTTTTTGGAGGATTAGTAGGCAATCAAGGAGGAATCCGATCGGCGGCGCTGCTGGGGTTCGAGGTGCGTCGTGACGCATTCGTCGCCACCGCCACGGCCATCGGGTTACTGGTCGATATTTTTCGCATGCCTGTCTACGCGGCCACCCAGATGAGACAAATCGAATCGGCCTGGCGCCTCGCAGCGGTTGCAACTCTGGGGGTTGTCCTCGGCACGCTGGCGGGCAAATCGGTCCTGGGAAGGATTCCCGAGAAGATCTTTCGTGCGGTCGTCGCCGCGATCATTCTCGCCCTAGGCATTTCGATGTTCGTGCATCCGGGGTCCTAGCAATGGGCACGGGGTGGAGACGCAAACTCGTTCCGGGTAGCATGATTGTTGTATCGAACATCACTGCTGCAACTCGCCTGATCGCGGTTGCCACCCCGAACAACCCGATAGGCGCGGTCGTAGATCGCGAGGAGTTGCTGCGGATCGCCAGAGCCAGATCTTTGTCGTCAAGAGCGGCGCCGCCAATCTTAATCACCAGTTTCATTGCAATCTTTCTTTCTCGTCGAAACCGAACATGAGGTTCATGTTCTGCACGGCTTGGCCCGCGGCGCCCTTTAACAGGTTGTCGATACACGACACGACGACTGCCCGCTTACCGTCGGGTGACAGGGAAAAGCCGATGTCACAGAAATTCGTGTTGCGCGAAAACTTGATCTGCGGCAACCGCGCCGCTCCGAAGACACGCACCCAGGGCTTGCCCGCGTAGAACTCGCGCAGGCATTGCTCCAATTCTCCTGCTGGCACAACCTTCGCCAGCTTCACATAGATGGTTGAGAGAATGCCGCGCGGAATTGGCAGGAGATGCGGAGTGAACTGCAGCGATCCAATCTCGATCCCAAGTTGCTCCAGCATCTCACCGGTGTGCCGGTGTCCGAAGACGTCGTAAGCGCTGAAGTCGCCGTCCACTTCTACGAAGTGCATCTTTGGCGACGGCGTCTTCCCCGCTCCCGAAACCCCGGACTTCGAGTCGCATATAATGCCGTGCTTGACATCCACGTATCCGGCGCGAGTCCACGGCGCCAGAACCAGGATGATCGACGTCGGATAACATCCCGGATTGGCCAGCAAGGCCGCGTCTTTGATCGCCTCAGCGTGCAGTTCGGACAATCCGTACACCGCGGATTCATCGAGGAGCGACGCGTCCTGCGCATTGACATCGCTGAATTCGTACACTGCACGATTCGCCGATTGCTTCAAACGCCATGCCCCGCTCAGATCGACCACGCGCAGGCCGCGCCCGATCACCTCGGGAACCCACTCGCGCGAGAACTCATGAGGCGTCGCCAGGAATACGACATCTACACCGGCATCCTTCATCCGCTGCCACGAGAAGGTTTCCAACGGAAATCCTCCGTTGCCCGCCAGTTGCGGATACGCTTCGCTCAAATCGTCGTACCCTGCGCTGTCGCCGTTTCGCTGGAAGAGAAGAGGCTTTTTGACGCCGTGGTGATGCGCTAGTAAACGCACGAGCTCTAGGTCGGAGTAGCCGGTCGCGCCAAACACAGCGGGTTGTACAGTGGCATTCATCTATATCGTCAAGACTTCCCAATCAAAAAGGGCCACGCCTCAAGCGTGACATTCACGGTTCGCACAGCAGTCCAGGGCTTAGGTAGCTTTGAAGGGGCACGGCTTCAGCCGTGCCGTAATTACTTTCCTTTATGGTGGCTTTAGCCACGGAGGGACTTCGGCGTCGAGGCGAAAGTGCGGGGAACTCATTGCGGGTATGGTCTACAATAACGCTGACAAGGCTCTAAAGCCCAACTCTCCACACTTATAACGGCACGGCTAAAGAGGCTGCTGAAAAAGTCGGAAAAGCATAAATACGGGGGCTCCCACCAAAAGTACACTCCCTGGGTTTCGCACCCCATTTTTCCACCTATCGCCGATACACCAAACCTGTAATCTCTCCCGGCAAAAAAGAGCGCCGCATGCTTGCGCATGCGGCGCTCAGTGATGAAAGTCTTAGTGTGTTGTCACCGAAACGTCGTCGAGGTACATATACGTCAAGTCCCCGTAGCCGTCTTGATGGCTGTTGAAGTAGACGCGGATGGTCTGGCCTTTGTACGGAGTCAGGTCAAACGTCTTCTGCGTCCATGCGTGACTGTTGGAGGAGACTTTCATGATCTGCGCCAGCATGGTGCCCGAAGAGTTTTGTACCTGGGCCTCCTGCCAGTCATACGTAATTGTGTCGGTGGTGGAAGGCCAGTACCAGAAGGTGAGAGAAGCGCTGGTTACGGTGCTGGGAATGGTGATGGTCTGGTAGAGCGACGAGTTACCATTCGGCTCCGATCCTGAGCTGGCGCCCAGTTGCGAGCTATATGTTCCAGCATGGGCGTGGCCGGTGACCACAAACGGCAGATAGACACCGCCTGCGCTCCAACTGCTCAAGTTCCCGGTTTCGAAGCCTCCATTCACGATCAACTGGCTGGAGGTATTGTTCACCGTAACGTTGATGGTGGACGACGTACCTACGTTGCCGGCGGCATCATAAGCCTTCGCGTAGATGGTGTGCTGTCCGTTGATATAGGTGGTGGTGTTCCACGAGTAGCTGATGGTGTTGGAGTTGGTATTCTGGGCCACCATCACGCTGTCGATAAACACCTGCATTGAGGCCACGACGGGATCGTCCGGGTCGGTCGCCGTCGCCGATACAGTTACCGTGCCGGAAACCTGGGCACCATTTTGCGGCGAAGTCACGGTGGCCACTGGTGCCGTGCTGTCGCTGCTGGTGGTCACGTTCACGTCGTCGAGGTACATGTACGTCAAGTCGCCGTACCCGTCGCCGTGAGCGTTGAAGTAGAGCTGGATGCTTTGGCCTTTGTAGGGCGTCAAGTCGAAGGTCACTTGCGTCCAGGTCTGGGTGTTGGAAGCGAGCTTAAAGATTTGCGCCAGCAGGGTTCCACCGGTATTGCGGACCTGCGCCTCCTGCCAGTCGTAGGTGACGGTGTCCGTGGTTGCGGGCCAGCACCAGAAGGTCAGCGTGGCTTTGGTTATGTTGCTGGGAACGTTGACCGTCTGATAGATGGAGGAATCGCCATTTGGCTCCGGCGCAGTCGAAGCCCCCAGTTGGGCGCTGTAGCTGCCGCCGTGCTTCTGCACCGTGGTCGTGAACGGCGTGTACACGCCGCCTGTGGTCCAGCAACTCAGGCTCCCGGTTTCGAAGCCGCCGTTAGAGAGCGTGCCGGGAACGCAACTGCCTCCTTGCACTCCGACGCCGGTCAGGCTGGCGGTCTGCGGGCTGCCCGGGCCGTTGTCGTTCACGCTCAGCGTGCCAGTCCGGGTTCCAGTCACGGTGGGTGTGAACACAACATTGATAGTGCAGCTCGCGTTCGCGTTCAGCGATGATCCGCAATTGTTGGTTTGCGAGTAGTCGCCGCTGGTGGCGATGCTGGTGATGGTGAGGCTGACCGACTGGTTGTTGGTCAGGGTCACGGCCTGCGGCGGACTGGGCTGGCCTACCGTTACGCTGCCGAAGTTCAGGCTGCTGGGAGTGAGTGTCACTGAGCCGCCACTGGAACCGCAGCCAGGAAACTTGAAGTTGGCAATCCGGGTGCTCCAATTGAATGTGCCGTTGGTCTTGATGTACTCCTGCGTGTACCAGAAAGTGCAGTCATCGGTGGGATCGACGGTCATGGCGCTGTAGTCGCCCCAGCGAGTCAGGGTCCCCGTCTGAGAGCCCGTCCCACTGACCACGCTGGTCTCGGCTTCCAGCGTGCCGGATGGGTCGGTAGGAACGCGCCCGGCGAAAGCGATGGATGGGTTCACCGAGCTACTGGATTTGCTGTAGCCCACGGCCAAATCGCCGGCCTTGTCCATGGCCACGCTTCCCATCCAGCGATAGGTGGAATCGGGCGCATAGGTGCCCTGCTGCGCCACGCTCGGTGTGCCGTTGGGATTCTGGATTTCATACCAGCGCACGCCACCGCCGCCACTTACTGCCACCGAATGATTTACCACCAGCGACTCGTGTGTGCCGAAGTTGCGGTACGCCAAGCGGAACATCAGCCGGTCGGCCAACGAGTCCAACGTGTTGGTTGTGCCGGGCTGGGGAACGCAGGTGCCTTCGCCGCACAACGCGTTGAACGCCGCCACGTTGATGACAGTTGGTCCGGTAAAGGTTGAGTTTGCCGGGGTGCCGAAGTCCACGTGAAACTTGTAGAGGTTCAGCGAATTGGTCCCGTAGTACACCATGTAGTTCGGTGAACCCGCGGGAGGAGCGGTGGTGCCGTCAAGGTCCGCGGGCAGCAGCCCGCCCACCGAAGAACTTTGCTGGAAGCAGATCTGCGTCGCCGACTGGCCGGCCAGCATGGCGGTGCGATTGTAGGCGCAGGCATCGGAACCGACGAACGTGGTCCCGCCCTGAAACATGTTGAAGGTTTCGTAATAGCCGTCGGGCCAGACGCCCATCTTGGGATAGTCGTCAAAGCTGGAATACTGGAACGAGTAACGGTTCCAGGTCCCGGTAGCGTCCGACGTCGTGGATACCGCAATGCACTGCAGATAAGGAGTCGTCGAGACGGAGAACTGGCTCATCACCCAGCGGTTGGCAAGCTTGTCGTAGAGCACAACGGGGTCGCCATCATTGTTGGTCTGGCACCCGCCACCGAATCCCGACCATAACGTATTACCTGCCGTGGGGCCGGCTATCCGTGCCCCGGTTGACTTGTTAAAAATGGCGAAGGAGGTGTTCACCCATTGCACATATTGCGTCGCGCCAACAGCTCCATTCGTGTCGGGTGGAGCGCTGGTCACGCTAAACCCATACTGTCCTTGGCCGAGGCCTTCAAAGCTCAAGCCCACCGTAGGCGTGAGCGGTATGGTGGTCCACTGCCGCACTGGGTCCTCCTGCAACGGCACCAAGCCCGGCGGAGGAGGGATGCGGCGTACCGGCTCAGCCTCGTGCATTTCCAGAGATGGCGGAGGCGCATTCTTGATCAGATCGCGAAGTGGTGGAGAGACGTCGTGGTGAACATTTTCCCGGACGGTGGTCGGTCCTTGTTGGGCAACTTGCGCGCGAAGAGGTGCAGCGGCAGCGATCCACAGCGTCAGCAGCAAAAGTGAACAAGTCGCGAACGTCGATCTATACTTTGTCATCGCAATCTCCTGAGAAGCGTCGGAAAAACGAGCATGATAAGGACTGGCAATGGTAGGGAGCCGTACCAGTTCGGGGCTAATAGTGGAGGGGATTTTACAACGGCCTGGCCCGTGTGCAACACAATTGTGCTTCGATTCTGCACTAAATTGCGGAAAGCTAAGGGAATTTCCTAGCACTTATTGGCTATTGCACGAGCCTCACGAGGCCAGGCACCCCCGCAGGTGCTGGTAATACTCGTCGCAGGGTAGAAAAAAAGCCGACGGGTAACGAGTGCATAAGACTGAAGCCGTAGAGGGGCTTCCGTCTCGCACAGGTTGTTCCCGCGCCATTGATTCCAGCAGGCTGGGTCCGAACGAAGGCAAGCTGGCGTAGAATGCCCTCTCTGCTCGCGAATCCAAGGCGGAGATTACGGCGGAATGAACTGGCTGCGCTTCCTCGATCTCGGCGCCTACCTCATACTTGCGGTGGTAACAGGTACGCACTGGCAAAACGATCGCCACCACTGGATCGGCGCTGCTCTCTCAGTACCGGCTTTCATTTTGTGGATGCTGGCCCGTTATCAGCTTGGCGCTTCCTTCGCAATGCGCGCCGAGGCCAAGAAACTGGTGACCCATGGACTTTATTCCAAGATCCGTAACCCGATCTATCTCTTTGGCGGACTCGCGTTCCTGGGAGAGTCCCTGGCACTGGGCTGGTACATTTGGACAGCCGTTTTCGCGATCATTAACTTAGCTCAATGCTTCCGAATTAAGCGTGAGGAGCGCGTGCTCGAGGCGGCCTTCGGCGATGAGTATCGCGCCTACAAATCCAAAACCTGGTTCTGATTTGGCATACACAAACCGCTCTTGAATTGGAGATTTCGGAGGCCGGATTTAGACGCGGCCTCCAGTCTAGACGCGGCGTGACCGAATCGCACCCTGCGAATGCGCTTGTACAATTCCCGCGACTTGTAGATCCAAACCGGAGATACTAGCTGTTCGAGGCCTGGTTGGAATTGTCCACGTCATGAATATCGCTGAAGCCATTCGCGTCGCCCTGCTGTCGCTTTGGGCCAACAAACTGCGCTCCGTGCTCACCCTCCTGGGAGTGGTCATCGGAGTGGCGGCGGTGATTGCGGTGGTCACGTTCGTTAATGGCATCAACGGATATGTTGCCGAGAAGATCTTTAATCTCGGAGCCAACACTTTCATTATCAGCAAGCAGCCCAACGTGGTGACGGATGTCGACGAGTTCATCGAGGCCAACAAGCGCAAAGACCTGACGATGGACGAGTACCATGCGGTGGCTGAGGGATGCAATGCGTGCAACGACGTAGGCGCCAGCTTGCGCAGTTTTAATGGCAAGGTTGTCTATGGCACTCAGAGCAGCACCGACACTTGGATTCGTGGCTGGACCCCCAGCATGGCCCGGATCTACGACCTCGATCTGGTGGCCGGACGGACGCTCAACGAGAATGACGAGAACACGACTTCGGCTGTAGTCATCATCGGACAGGACATTCGCGACAATTTACTGGCCGACACCGATCCTCTCGGGAAAGAAATCCGTGTGGATGGAAAAGTCTATCGTGTGGTCGGGGTCGGCAAAAAGGAGGGCAAGACACTAGGCCAGAGCCGCGACAACTATGTCATCATGCCCATCGCCACCTGGTTGAAGACGTATGGTTCGCACAACAGCATCATCATCTGGGGGAAGTCGTTCGATGCCGGAGCGCCTTTTGAACAGGCCGTGGATCAGGCCCGCGTGATTCTGCGCTCGCGAAGACACGACCGGGTCGGCGAAAAAGACAGCTTTGTCATCGAGACCAACGCAAGTTTCCTTTCCCTCTGGTCCGATTTGAGCGGCACATTTTTCATCGTGATGATCGTGATCGCCTCCATTTCGCTTATCGTCGGCGGCATCGTGATCATGAACATCATGCTGGTGTCGGTGACGGAGCGCACGCGGGAAATCGGCATTCGCAAAGCCTTGGGAGCGCGGCCGCGCGACGTGCTGCGGCAATTCCTGATCGAGTCCATCACTATGGCGCTGATAGGCGGAATGCTCGGCGTAGCGGGAGGCGTTGGTATCGCAAAGCTTGTGACCCTGGCGATCGGGATGCCGTCGGCGATCAAGCTATGGGCCATCTTCGCCGGCCTGGCGGTCTCGGCGGGAGTGGGAATTTTCTTCGGGGTGTACCCGGCACGCAAGGCGGCCAAGTTGGACCCGATTTCGGCCCTGCGGTTCGAACTCTAGAGTGCGGTGTTTTAAGAGAGTGGCGGGTTGACCAACCCCACCCGGGTCCTATTGGTGCCTGGCCTAAAATCGGCTGCTTCGGCTCGCTGACAGTTTGTGGGACTGAAAGAGCTTACGTGGCGCTGTATCATGGGCGCAGGAGAAACTGCATGATTCAAGTTGAATTGCAACCCGAGGTTGAGGCACGACTGGCAGCCCAGGCCCGGGCCCATGGCATGGGTGTACAAGCTTATGTCGAGCGCCTGCTTAACCAGGCCTTGGGAGTTAAGAACGCTTCTGGATGGCGCCAGCCGACAACCGCAGAGGCCGCCGTCTTCTTTGAAACCATGGCGGCCAAGTCCGAAAAGATCCCTCAACTACCCGATGAAGCTTTTCGCCGCGAGAGCTTTTATCAGGACCACGATTAATGACAAACGGCCTGAGATACCTAGTTGATACGAACATTCTTCTCCGGCTCTCAAAAGAAGACGACCCACACTACGCTCTTGTGCAGTCCGCTACTCAGGCCCTCATAGAAAGCCGGGCGCACCTGTGCTACGCCCCCCAAAACATAGGTGAGTTTTGGAACGTGTGTACCCGCCCCGCCAGCCACAACGGCTTTGGTCTGTCTATTGAGGAAACCGATGCGCGTGTCAACGCAATTGAGCGCATCATGACTCTGCTTCCAGACAACGAACAAATCTATTGGGTCTGGCGAGACTTAGTTGTGGGCAATAGTGTCCGCGGGGTGCAGGTCCATGATGCGCGGCTTGCGGCCGCCATGCAGGTCCACGCGGTTTCTCATATTCTTACCTTGAACCAGCCGGATTTCGCCCGTTACACAAGCATCAAGGTTGTACATCCTCGAGATGTCTCAGTGTGAATGTCGGCTGAGAGGGCGACGAAGAGTCAGGGCTTAAGCATTTGTTATGCGGCGAAGCGATTACAAAGAGATCCTACGCATGGCGTTGGAAACGATCGCCAAGAACAAGATGCGATCGGGGTTGACGGTGCTGGGCATCGTGATCGGCGTGATGATGGTCATCGTCATCTCGTCGGTCGTGCGGGGATTGAACTCTAATGTCGAGGGCATGTTGAAGGACATGGGCTCCGACCAGATCTTCGCCTACCACTTTTCGCCGTTCACCTTCGGCCGGCCGACCACCGAGATGCTGACCCGCAAAGAGTTGACCCTCGACGATGCGTTGGCCATGCGTGACCTGCCTCATGTGAAGGCAGCGACCGCAGCCTTGCGCATCATGTTGCCGCAGTTCGGCACGGGAACCTTCGCCGTGAAATATGAGGGACGCAAAACCAAGAACACCATCCTCGACGGCGACCTGCCCGCTACCATGCAGACTGACGACTTGAAGATCGTTCGCGGGCGCTGGTTCACGGAAACCGAAAATGAACATCGCAGCCAGGTGATTGTCATGGGCAGCGACACCGCGGAAAAGCTCTTCGAAGACCAGGACCCGGTAGGCAAGGAAGTCAACATCGAAGGCGAGTTGTTCCAGGTGATCGGCGTGCTGGCCCAGCGCAAAGCGGCCTTCGGCAATGGTTCGAATCCCGAAGACAACATTGTGCGCATGCCCATCGCCACAATGCACAAATTGCATCCCGAGCAAAAACAGTATTGGATCACCGTGAAGTCCACGTCGCACGCGGACATGGACACAACGATGGACGAAATGCGCGCGCTGCTGCGGCGCCGCCGCCATCTCAGTCCCGATCAACCTGATAACTTCGCCGTCTTCAGCCAGGACGCGCTGAGCGATACCTGGAACCAGCTCACCGGCGGAATCTTCATCTTTATGTTTGCGGTGTCAAGCGTGGCGCTGATCGTCGGCGGAGTCGGCGTGATGAACATCATGCTGGTGTCGGTGACCGAGCGAACCCGTGAGATCGGCGTGCGCAAGGCGATCGGGGCACGCAAGCGCGATGTCCTGCTCCAGTTCACGCTGGAAGCCATTACCCTCACCGGGATAGGCGGCATTCTTGGGATAGTCATTGGAGGCGCGCTAACTGCGCTGGTTCCGCTGGTGTTTCCTTCCCTGCCGGCGAGTATGTCGTTGTCCTGGGTGCTCACCGCAACCGCCGCTTCGGTCGTAATCGGTCTTGTGTTCGGAATCTATCCTGCTTGGAAAGCTGCTAATCTCGATCCCATCGAAGCGCTACGCTACGAATAGCAGCGTGCTCGTATACAGTTTTTCGAAATGATGCCTAGACCGACTTCAGAAAACGCCGTGGTGAAAAAATTTGGATTGGACTCGCGGAGAGCTTGCTGAGGGGCTGCGATGCTACCGCGCCGGAGAGTTCTTTGCGGCGCATGAGCACTGGGAAGCGGTCTGGCTGAAGTTGCAGGAGCCGGAGAAAACTTTCTTGCAAGGGTTGATTCAGGTAGCGGCGGCGTTTCATCACTTCCAGCGCGGCAATCGGGAGGGAACCTCGTCCTTGCTGCGTGCAGCACTGCGGCGACTCGATCCTTGTTCGCCCTCCTTTGGCGGGATATCGGTAACGCCACTCTGCCAAGAAATTCGCGAGTGGTTGAGGGCGCTGGAAGCGGGCGACACGCTGTCCCACCGTCCTTTCCCTCAGATCGTTAGTCTCTCCTTCACACATACTGAAAGGCCAACGAAGGCGGATGAACTTGGGTAGGATCAAGGGATTGTGACATAAAGGATGACACAATCTCTCGGTTTGATTGCACCTTCGATCGTGCCGAGAAACCAGCACGCCGGAACGGACGAACTTCGGCGATACTCAAGCGATTGATTTCTCGTGGGGAGATTTGGTGGACTTGGCCGGGATTGGACCGAGATCCCGCAAACGGTTATTTCCGGTGCCGCGCTTCACCAGGCTGGACAATACCGTTATTCCGCAGGATCTTTCTGACGCGTGGCCTTTACACCTGACAGAATCCCGACTCCTAAAAGTACGACCGCGCCCACCGCAATCCAGTGTGCGGGAATGTGCATCAAGTGCGCGCCATAAATCAAGCCGCAGATCATGATTACGAACCCAATAGCATAAAGACCGAATGACATAGCATCTCCTTCTCGAGTCAGCCGTGGCAGTTCTTGCCCGAGAACTCAGCTTGCTCGCTTGCGGAGCGCGGCCCGGAATGGGGCCGCCCTCAGTCTTCTGGCATGGATCAACTCCGCAGCGTCTACTGCGATGAACTGGCTTTCTGATTCTTAACCTGCAGATCGTTCACGACCTGCTTCACGTTGGGCACGCTCGTGGCCACCTTCTCGGCTTGGTCGCGCTTGTACTGCGAGTTCACTTCTCCGGTCAGCGTGACTACGCCGCTCTTGACTTCGTATTTCACGTTGTCGTGCATCTTGTTCTGGATCAACGCAGCGTCCAGATTCTTCTCGATGCCGTCGTCCAGATCGGAGTTCACCGCCTTTGCTTCTTTTTCTATGCCCACGGGAACCACCGCGATCTGATCCGCGACAACCTGGGCGCCCGCCAGAGACTTGGCAAGGGATTCGGCTTGAGACTTGTCGCTCTCGCTGGCGACTTGTCCGCCGAGGGTCACGATGCCCTTGTCGCGATCCTGACTGACGGAGACGTTTTTGAAGCCTGCTTGATCGAGCGATTTGCGAATACTGTCGGAAATATCGGGTGACTTCGTGGCCGTCCCTGAGCATCCGGCCAGAATCCCGATGGCGAGCAGCGCGAGCATGGCCACTGACAATCTGAGCTTTTTCATGTTTCTCCTTCGATGAATTCCAGATGGAACCTCAGACAGTGGTGAAGCAACGGTTAATGCGCGTTACCTCAATCTTCAAGGTTCTTGGTGGGTCATCCCACACAAGAACATGAAGATCGACGGCCCGCAATTACGGCTACTGGGGCGTGACTGTGGTCGTCTTTGTGGTGTCCTTCTTCACCACAGGCGGCGGCGCGGTTGTGGTGGTCGTGGTGTCGGTTACCGGCGACGGCGTGGTTGTGGTGGTCGTGGTGTCGGTTACCTTTGGCTGAGGCGTCGTTGTGGTCGTCGTCGAATCGGTCTGCTTCACCTCCGGGCTGGCCGGCGTAACCGTCGTATCAGTACTCTGAGTGACCTGGGCTGGCGGCACCGATGCCGGATCCTGTGATGTCGTGGTGGTGGTGCTCTGCGTCTGAGCGGCTGGTGGATTCTGTGTCGTCGTCGAGGTGCTGGATTGAGCGGTGCTCTGTGCCATTACCGGCAGGGACAGGGCGAGCACGATGAGCGACCCCAGGACGGCAGCAAATAGCTTCTTGGATTTCATTCGATTCTCCTTTGTTGCGTTGGTCAGATACCATGGTATGGTTCCCCTTGCGACTTAATCTGGTCACAATTGCTCGCTGCCGTGAGAGATCACATCCTTTAAGCGAAATACTCTGGAAGCGCCCGGATGCTCTGTAGGTTGTTCATTCCGTTGGCCAGCAGTGCGCCAAGATGGCAGCTAAAAGCGATCCCTCAGAACTCCCGCGTGCCTCCGGCGTTGCGCCATCACGCAACCGGCGAAGGGCGGTGCCTTCCGATTCCACGATCATGGCAATCGCACGACACGTCAGCCGTCGGATGTTGAAGGGATACAGACGTCGGATGGAAGCGAAGCAGAAGTTCTTGCCGCCCGCACCAAGACGGAAGGTCATGGCACAACTCGTGACCCAAATGTCACGGGCGTGAGAACTCGGCCAATCTAAGCTGTTGAAGGGTTTGGTGGACCTGGTCGGGATCGAACCGGCGACCTCTTCCATGCCATTTCGTAGAACTGGAGCAGCTTGAGCGATGCCGACAGAGCCAGAAACAGTGCGGAAAGCCTTTATTGGCGCGGTGGGTGGCCTCTGTTTCACACATAGGCGAATGCCATCGCAGCCGGATGAACATCGGTAGGGATCACGGGGTTGTAACACAAAGAATGACACAATCTCTTGGGTTGAACCCTTCCGTTGAGACAATCCTCGATTGGCACACATGTCGTTCCGTGGCCCATGCCGCGGTCCATTCAGCCGCCAGAAATGGGGCCAGTCGTGGCAGTGCCTCAGGTCGGTGGACTGCACCACCGCTACGAGCGAAGGGCCGCCTGAAAGAGCCCGGATCTACGATGCTACCCTAAAGATCCAGCTCTGCCATGAGTTGGACCTGATGTCTGTTGGTGCTCGTACGGTTTGAAATGCAGGTTAGACCGACAGCACGCACTAAAAATCTACTGCGAGGTTCAATGAGCAGAGACTGGCTGGGAGATTATCTAAAGCTGCTTGCCGTCGCCTTGGTGAGCCTGTTGCTAAATCTGCCTTTGCATCTTTTCAGATTAGGCGGGACCCAACTCCTGCTTTGGAGTCTAGTTATTTCGTTCCCCTTTTTTCTTATAGCGACCTTAGGGCCTTTTCGCCAAACGCTTGCGTTCCGACGATTCTTCGCCGAACGAAGCTTCAGTGGAATGCTGCTTAGAGGTTTCATGACGGAACTTGCTGTATTTGTCGGACTCCTTCTCCGCACGGCTTGGCCTTCGCTTAGCCCGCTCGGCTTGCAGCTCGGGATGACTGTCGGTCTGTTTACTCCAGTGCCGTACGCTACTATCGATTACCCGAACGCCTCTAATCGGCGCTACTGGACAAGAATGAGCCTTTTCCTGGGGCTCTCCGCTGCTGCTGCCGCCCTCTTCGCACATGGGCGGCCTTACCTCGCGGGGATCGTCGATGTCGTTGTCGCGTTCCTATCGACTGTCGGCGGACTGTGGTTTGGACTCACTCTGGGCAACCGCGTAAATCATTGGATCGTTGCGTTGAGGCCCGTATTCGCTCTCCTGCGAAAGCTCGGAACAACACTGACAGCCTTTGCTGTCGGCTATCTCAGCATCATCGTTCTATTCTCCACCTTCTTCGCCGCTCTTTGGCGTGTACAAGGACCGGACGCATTTTCTGGACTGCCCAAAGATCCAACTCTGCCGGTCTTCTTGTATTTCTCTTTGGTGACCGCCACAACAATTGGATATGGGGATATCGTTCCCCAGTCAGCTTCCGCAAGGTCACTCGCCGGTCTGGAATCAATTTCATCGCTCGCATGGACCTTAGTGGTTTTTGCAGCCCTCTCCGTCCAATTTGCTAGCCGAGCGACGGAGTCGACCCCGAAAGATAAGGACGACAAGCACTACGATGGAAATTAGGGTTCAGCAGTTCCAAATGCAGCAGCTCTCTTGTCCCACGATTGTCTAGTCGAGCCCAGAATTGCGGGTTATGACACAAACCATGACACAAATGCCAAAGTTTCGAGCACTCGCCCCGTTTAACTTGTTGAGAGATTTGGTGGACCTGGCCGGGATCGAACCGGCGACCTCTTCCATGCCATGGAAGCGCGCTCCCAGCTGCGCCACAGGCCCACTCTTTTAATTCTCGCTTAGCTTCGCCGCCGCGTCAAACTCGACTCGGATAGTCCACCTCAAATAGGATAGGGTTGGCAAACACTAAGGACACAATCGGAGCCCCATGTCGAACCCGCGGAAAATCTTCATTCGGTCACTTCCCTGTCTCATCGCTGTGCTTGCGGCCGTGCTTGCGCCGGCGACGGCAGGCGCGCAAGACACAGCCGGCGCGCAAGCGCCGGTCGCGTATGCGTCGGTTAGCGAACTGAACGGCATCCTGGCGCAATTGAAGCAGACGGCGCAGAGCATGCAATCCGATCTCGGAAAGACGCGCATCGAAAAATGGAAGACCGACGGTGCGACCAAGCGACAGACGCTGGCGAACGTGGAGTCCATCCAGCGCAACTTGCAGTCGGCGCTGCCGGAAACCATCGCGCAACTGAACAACGCGCCGGAAGATCTGGGAGCGAGTTTCAAGCTCTACCGCAACCTCGATGCGCTGTATGACGTCTTTGGTTCGGTGGTGGAATCGGCGGGAGCATTCGGATCCAAAGATGAGTTTCAGAGCCTGGGCAACGACATGACCGGACTCGAGAGCGCGCGTCGTTCGTTTGGCGAGCGCATGCAGAAACTGGCCGCCAGCAAGGAAGATGAGTTGACGCGTTTGCGCGCGCAGGTCAAGACGCTGTCAGCGGCGCCACCTCCGCCACCAAAGAAGATTATTGTGGATGACACGGAGCCTCCGAAGAAGCCGGCGAAAAAGAAAGTGACGAAACCGAAGCCGCCGGCGACGGACGCTCCGCCGAGCGCTTCGCCGGCGAAGTGACGAGGTTGGCGTGGAACTTTGGCTAGCGGCGGCGAAAAAAGTTGGATGTCGATGCCCAGCCCCTAAAGGGGCG
>DATCCF010000182.1:0-14196 GCA_036511435.1 Terriglobales bacterium
CTCAAACAACTGCAGCAAGCAGCGCTCGTCCGCCCTCGCCATTGCGATTCTGTGCGGAAAACTCCAGAGCCCCTCCAGAATGAACCAAGATGCTCACTTTGCGCCGTCTATATCACCGACACCCTGTTGTAAAGTAAGTGATATTCGGCTTTAGCCCGCTCGTGATGACAAAAATAAAGAGCTTAACGGCGCACCCTTCGGCAGGCTCAGGGCAGGCTCTAAAGGTGCGCCCCTTCAAAACGCCCGATGAAACCGACTTTTTCAGCAGCCTCTGAAGGCGCGCCCACCCGTCGCCTATACACCAGATGTGAAACTGCTATAGGCATCGCCGCGCGCGCGTGAGACGTCCCTGTATCAGCTACAACGATTGTCACTCAATTATCGGGGCGCTCAGCCATCGCGCCCCAGGCTTTATTTCGCGAGTCGCGGCACGACGTTGCCAATGAAGTCCACCAAGAAATGCGCCAGGATGTTCGCCACCAAGTCATGGCGCCATAGATAAAAAGCGGTTAGGATTCCGCCCAGGGCAAAAGCTAGTAACACTCCCACCTGACCGCCGCTGAGGTGCATCAGCGAGAAGATTGCT
Organism: Terriglobales bacterium; assembly: GCA_036511435.1. GTDB lineage: Bacteria > Acidobacteriota > Terriglobia > Terriglobales > Acidobacteriaceae > Bog-257. Next base: position 587 of record DATCCF010000182.1, read on the forward strand.
AGCGGGATCCCCGCCGAAATCAGCCGTGGCATTCCGAGCGTCTGAAGGCGCTCGATGGCATAACCACGGTAGAACGGTTCTTCGATAAAACCGGCGCGAATCACGATCAAGGTGACGAGCCATAGAGGGAATCGCTCTATCGCAGCCGATCCGGGGCCACCGTGATATTTCGTGGCGGCGATGATGGCCACAGCCACAGCGCCACAGATCCCCGACAGCACCGAACTCCACAGCAGCGGCTTGCGCCACGGGCTGCCGCCAATGCCGACCGAGGTGAGCGGCAGCTTCTCCACCCGGAGGATAAACAGCACCAGTGCAGCGGCAGCCGCCCAAATCGCGCCCTCCCGAGCCACGGCCTGAGCGATTGACTGATGGGCGGAGAAGCCGCCGAAGATCAGGCGATAAATAGAAAGGCGAACAGGGCGAACAGCACGCCGCACCAGGTGCGCAGCGATTCACCCCGTGAATGCAACCCCGCGGTATGCGTTGCCATAAACTGAGTTGCGCGGCGTTGGGGCGCTCTATTATGCCCACTCTCTTAGCATGGAATGGGGCCAATAATGACTGGGCGAAGAAAATCGAGGCGCAAGGCGTTAGCGGTCACCACCTGTAACCCTTGAGATACTCCCCGGCTTTTGGCCTTGAATCCGATCAACCCGCTGTCTAGACTTGAAACTGCTCAGCGATTTTCCCGCCTCCACCTCACTTTTGCACTCAAAAACCCATCGTTTGCTGCATGGGTGGTGCAATATAGTGTGGTTTCCACAGGGGTGACCCCAAATATGGGGTTTTTCGTCTTGACCCCTCCTTGCCTTCGAAAGTACAGTTGGCTTGGCATTGCTCGTCGTGTCGAGAGAAAATCGCAGATAACGCTGACCCGAGACTGCTGCAGTCCAAACGGCGCTATCCGAACGGAGTACGCATTTGCTCAAACTGAAAAAGCTGCAAATCCTCGGATTCAAATCGTTCTGTGATCGCACTGACCTTCGCTTTCAGGGCGACGGCATTGCCGCCATCGTTGGTCCGAACGGCTGCGGCAAGTCGAACATCTCCGACGCCATCTCGTGGGTGCTGGGCGAGCAATCGGCGCGGCTGCTACGCGGCGTCAACATGCAGGACGTCATCTTCGCGGGCACGCGCGAGCGCAAGCCGACTGGCATGGCCGAGGTCTCGCTCACGCTGGTCGACCCCGAAATTTACGGCGACGTGATCGAGCCCGAGATCGACATTCAGGACGATCTCCCCGACGACGACTGGGACGAATCCTCCGTGCGCGCTGCTAAGGCTGAAGACGTTGAGCGCTACTCCGAGGAAGTGCATCCCGGCCAGGGCGATGACGAAGACGCACCACCGACCGCGACCGAAGCTGCTCACGATGCCACCGCTCCGCACGTCGTGCTGAAAATTCGGCGCCGCAAATTCAAGCGCACCTTCAAGGCCGGCGAGATCACGATCACGCGCCGCCTATTCCGTTCCGGCGAGAGCGAGTATCTGCTCAACGGTAAGCTCTGTCGCCTGCGCGACATCCAGGACATCTTCATGGGCACCGGTCTCGGCCCGGAGTCCTACGCCATAATCGAGCAGGGCCGTATCGGTCAGATTCTCAGCAGCAAGCCCACCGACCGCCGCGCCATCATCGAAGAGGCCGCAGGCATCACCAAGTTCAAAACGCGCAAGCGCCTGGCCGAAGCGCGCTTGGAAGATGCGAAGCAAAATCTCGCCCGCATCAACGACATCTTCGACGAAGTCACGCGCCAGATGAACTCGCTGAAGCGCCAAGCATCGAAGGCCGAGCGTTACGCCAAACTGCGCGACCAGATGCGCGCCAAGCTGCGTGTGCTGCTGGCCAGTAAATTCGCGCAACTTGATGCCGAGGCTTCCCTGCTCGATCGTCAACTTACGGAAATCGGCGAAGCGATGCACGCGCAGGGCGAGGCCGTGCAGCAAATGGAAGGCGAGCATGGCGAACGCACCCAGCGTGGCTACGCCATCGAGCGCGAGTCGCAGGAGAACCGCGAGCAGCTCAACACGCTTTCGCTGGAGATCGACCGCGCCGCCGCTCGTCGCCGCACCAACGACGAACGCTGCTCCGATCTCGATGCGCGCACCGCGGCTGCGCAGGCAGAATCCGCGAACACCGAAGCTCAGTTCGCGCGGTTGCAGAAGGAAATGGAAACCAATCGCGCTACGCTCGAGTCTGCCAACGTGGACGTCGCGCTGGCTCAGCAGGAGTCGCAAGCGAAACAGCAGGAAGCTTCGGCCGCGGCGGCATCGCTGCTCGAAGTCGAGCGCCAGCAGGAGCAGCGTCGCGACGCGATTCTGCACGCGGTCTCCGCGACCTCCGCGGTGCGCAACCGCATCGGGCAAGCGGAAGAACGCATTGCCGCACTCGATCGCGAAGCGCAGCGGCTGCAAGACGAAACCGCCGCCGCCATTCTGCAACTGGAAACCTTCGGCGGGCAACAAGGTCAACTTGGGTTGGAGTTTGAATCCGCCTCGCAGCGCGTGCTCGCGCTCGCTGCGCAGATCGGCGAGACCCGCCAGAAGCTTGACGAGAAGCGCACTGCGGAGACCACCAGCAAGCGGCATCTGGATTCGCTGCGTGGCGAGTATGCCAGCGCGATGGGAAAGAAAGGCTCGCTGGAAGCCGTCATCACCGACCATGGCTACACCACCGAATCGGTGCGCAAGCTCTTCACCTCGGGCGCGATGAAGGAAGGTCTTGCGCCCGTCGGCGTTCTCGCCGATTTTCTGGAGGTGGAAGACCGCTATGAGCACGTGGTCGACGATTTTCTGCGCGACGAGTTGAACTACATCGTGGTGAAGTCGTGGGACGCAGCCGACGAAGGTCTGCGGCTGCTGCGCAGCGACGTGGACGGCCGCGCCACGTTCCTGGTCCATCCCGAAGACTCGCAGGCAAAGTTCTCGTTCCTCTTCGACGAGTCCACGCACCAAGTGGCGCACGGAGAAAGTGTAGTTCCGCTCAAGCATTGCATTCGCGTGCTCAACGGTTTCGGCAAATCGCTCGAGGTAATTCTGCCCAAGCTGGGCAACGGCTACATCGTGCCCGATGCCGGTGCCGGCCGCGATCTTGCATTGGAAAATCCCGACGCCTTCTTCCTTTCCAGGTCCGGCGAGTGTTTCCACAACGTCACCGTGACCGGCGGCAAGCAGCGCAGTCAGGGGCCGCTCTCCATGAAGCGCGAACTGCGCGAGGTCTTGCAGCAGATGGGCGAGATGGAGCGCGCCATGGCCGAAGAAGAGATGCGCGTGGCGGCGCTGGGCCGCGAAATCTACGAACTGACCGGACTGCTGCACCGCTTGGAGGACGACAAGCGCGAAGGCGAACGCCAGGCCATGACCTCCGGCCACACGCTGCGCCAACTGGAAGCCGAGATGGTCCGCGTGCGCGAGCGGCTCTCCACCTACGAGCGGGAACTCGGCCGCGTCGCAGAGGAACGCACCCAACAAGACACGTTCATTGCGGAACAAAGTGGCGAACTGTCGGCGCAGGAAGAAAAGCGACGCCAGCTTGATCTGGAAATACAGGCTGCCCAGAGCAGTCTCGAAGGCCTGCGCTTGCGCCGTGACGAAGCGGCCCAACTTGCCAGCGAAGTTCGGGCGCACGTCGCGACCTTGGAAGAACGCCGCCGCGGAGCGGTTACCGCGGTGCAGCGCATCGAGGCGATGGTGTCGGAGGTTGCGGCGCAGCTAGCAAAGCTTAAGTCGCAACTTGAGTCGGCTGCGGCGGAGAAGCAGCAACGCGAAGCGGAGAACGTTCGCCTGGCGGAGCAGGTGGTTGGTTGGACCGCCGAGCGCGGACTGGCGCACACACGCGATCTTGAACTGCAAGCCGAGTTGCAGACCGTCCGGGTACGCCTGGTTGAACTGGAAGAGGCCCTCAAGGCGGCCCGTGAAGCCCTCGACGCCGCGCGCGATCGGCGCGGCGAACTTTCGGCGGCGCAGGCGCGCGTGCAATCCGATGTGCAGCACATGTCAGAAACCTGCGTGCAGGAACTGAGCCAGCAACCGCATGAGTTGATGGCCGACGATTCCCTGCCCCGCGTCGCCGCCGAGGCGCTCGCCAGCGAGGAAGAAGCGTATCGCGAAATGCGCACGCGGCTCGACAACATGGGTCCGGTAAACATGATGGCGCTGGAGGAGTACAAGGAAATCGCGCAGCGTCACGAGTTCCTGGAAACGCAGCGATTGGATTTGTTGCAGGCCATCGAGAACACGCAGAACACGATCAAAGAGATTGACATAATCTCGCGACAGAAGTTTGAAGAGGCGTTCAAGATCATCAACGAAAACTTCTCGCGCACCTTCAGCAAGCTCTTCGGCGGAGGCCAGGGCTTCATGCGCCTCACCGACATCGAGAACTCGGCGGAGAGCGGCATTGACGTGGTGGCCTCGCCTCCGGGCAAGAAGCTGCAAAATGTGCTGCTGCTCTCCGGCGGCGAGAAGGCGCTGACCGCGCTGGCGCTGCTGGTCGGCATCTTCCAATATCAGCCCAGCCCGTTCTGCATTCTCGATGAGGTGGACGCGCCGCTCGACGAAGCCAACATCGGCCGCTTCACCGAACTGATTCGCGAGATGAGCTCGCAAACCCAGTTCATCATCATCACCCACAGCAAGCGAACGATGGGCATGGCGCCCGTTCTGTACGGTGTCACCATGCAGGAACCAGGAGTGTCCAAGCTGGTGTCGGTGCGCTTCCACGAAGAGCCGGCACGGCTTACGGCAGCGACGGCGTAGTCTGCGATTGGTGTATCCGGCTCGTTCGGGCAGTGCAGATTTTCGGAGCGTATACCGTGCCAGCGATGATTCTGCGAAGAGTGAATGGTGACAAGAACTGAACGGGTGACTTGTTTTCAAGATTATCTACTTGACTCAAATTCCCTTCCATGCTACATTGTGCTAGATGAATCATTTGGCACGCTTTCGGGTTGATTTTACTGGCGATTTCGGCGCGTTCAACCGCTCGATGTGCTTCTTTGCGGCACGTAAGAGTTTCGGATGGAATACATGCGCCGCCAGTTCGTCGCTCGTCATCTCGATTGGGTGCTTCTTACTCTTTGGCATGGTGACGCTATGACCTCCGCTCCCGTTGACCTAATGACGCTAGTAGAGCAGTTCGGAACCGATGATAAGTGCCGTGAAGCCTTGACGCATCTGCGCTGGCCGAAAGGCATAAAGTGCTTGCGCTGCGGTCACGATAAAGTGACGCCAGTAAACGAGCGCAAGGTGTATGACTGTAATTCATGCCACTACCAATTCTCTGCGACCGTGGGAACTATGTTCCATGACTCTCACTTGCCGCTGACTAAATGGTTCTTTGTTACTTACCTGATGACCGAATCGAAGAAAGGCATCTCCGCCTCTCAGGTCTATCGGATGCTTGGGAAGAAAAGCTATAAGACGGCATGGTATTTGTGCCATCGCATTCGCGCTGCCATGGCTGCCGCACAAGATCGTCCTAAGCTGGGCGGTACGGTAGAGGTTGACGAAACCTTCGTAGGCGGAAAGCAACGCGGCCATCAGCACAAGGTAGGTCATCCTGAGTGCAAGAAGCAAGTAGTGATCGGCATTCGGCAACGCGGCGGCGCTCTGCGCTTTTTCCATGCCGAAGACGTAAAGTCCGGCACGCTGGCGAAGTACATTAAGGAAAACATCGCCCACGATGTTGACGTGATTATGACGGATGAATTTAACGGCTACCCGAAGGCCCTGCATGATGCTGGCGTCCTCTGTGAGCACAAGACCATCAAGTACAAGGATGGCATCTACGCAATTGGTGACATTTACACGAACAGCATTGAATCCGGTTTCTCGCTGCTCAAGCGCGGCATTATCGGTACGTGGCATAAGATCAGCGCGAAACACTTGCAAGCCTACCTCGACGAGATGTGCTTCCGTTTCGACAATCGCAAGAACCGCTATCTATTCCGTGACACGCTTCTAAAGATGCTTGAAGCGGAGCACCTCGAATACAAGAAGCTCACACAGGCTGCTTAGTTGCGTGGAATTTTCTTTATTCCTTCCTTTACGAGGTCGTTAACCTCAAGTATTTGCGATACGGGAAAGGTTTTGTCTCCCACGCGATATGATCCAGAAACCTGTACTTGGGTAACCACTGGCGTTCTGCGACCGAATAAGATGGCCGTTTTTTCGTCGGGCCGTTTGTGTGCATACCAAGCTACCGAGTTATCGGCCATCGGAACCCGCAAGACATAGTTTTCTTCGAGGGTTCCATGATTGGGCAGCGCCCTTAGGCTGTTCATATCGATGCTGACTGCCGCCATAACAAGTTCAATGCGACTGCGGCGTTCCAGTATATTGCACCTAATTCTCCGTTTTCCCTCAAATGCTATTAGGGTCAAGGGATTAGCCGTCCTAGTTCCATCGCGCTGATTGACTGATTCGAGATGCAAATCCTCGTCTACTGGATCGGCGAACATTAGCCGACAGCCGCTTCGCGTTACCTCTCCAACTTTGGCGATAGCGCCGTTCGTGCGGGTCGTGAGATCAACGTCAAGATAGTCATCGTCTGTGTGATTGCTGACAATGACGCGCACGTCGTAATACTTTGAATTCCATAAAATCCCCCCTATTTCCGTTTTAGCCGGGTAGGAAGCGTCATACGCCATAGCCATTAGCGAAGGGGGTGGCGGCGCGATGACGGCAGTTTGCTCAGACGGTGTTGCGCTTTCCGTCTGAGTTGGGATCACCGCAACAGAATCGGGCGCGATCCAGATTGCAATTACCGCGTAGATAGCACCAATTGCGCTTATCAGAAGCATCGCCCTGCCAAACCTCATCATGCCTGACGGTGCTCCAGCTACCCACGAATTACTCAATGCTAGAGGCACAGCCATAAAAGCAGCTACACCCAATAGCGCAAGCAAGGCTGGACCTTTCAACTTGCCCGCCTTGTCGAGTACAAGCAACACGATTGTGAGCACAAGTGCCCCAATCGCCAATTTGTCAGAGAACGATAGGTTGATGGCGACCTCCGGGCTGTCGGGAACAGCCCGACAAGGAGATTTTGCGCCCATCTTCTGTTTGAGTCAAGGGGATAATCGTGACTTGTTTCATCTCTGGAGAGCCCGCAGGGCGAAACAATTGTAGCCCAGCACGTGAGTGCTGGGTTCGATGTCATTGCAGGATGACGAGCCCGCGGGGACGGCACACGGGCCGCGCCGCGTTCGATGGGAAGGCGATTTCGGGTTGAGACGCATACCCAGGACTTACGTCCTGGGCTACGATTGTGTCGCCCTGCGGGCTGAAGGTTGCAGCTTCCCCTCCTCGCAATCGTGACGAAAGCCTGCCTAAACCGGTGACGATCCTTTCGGAGCGTCAGCGACAACAGAGACCGAACGAGTCACATATTTGGTTTCTGGAGAGCGCAGTCGAAGGACCCACGTCCAGATTCTTTATTGTTGTCATCCCGAGCGGGCTTCAGCCCGTCCCGGAGCGCCTTTCTCATGCTGCCAATAGTCCTACTTTCCTGCGTTGGCTATTTCGAAGTCGACCATCGACTTCACCGCGTCATAGGGAATGTTTGCACTGAAGCCCACGATTCTGCGTCCGTTGATGAAGAAGGTTGGCGTGCTGGCGATATTGACTTTTTCGCCCAGGGCCTGGGTATCCGCTACCCGCTTCGCCGTCTCCGGTTTGGCGACGCAAGCCACGATGGCATCCGGGTCGCCGCCGGCATCCTTCACGTAACCTTTTAACTTCTGATCGACGTTTTGCTCGTTCACTTCCGCCTGGTGGTCGTAAACCGTAGCGATGAACTTCCACACGGCGTCGTTGTTCGCCCGACCCAGGCAATCCAGGTACTTCGCCCCAGTCAGCGCCCACTTATGAATCTGCGTCAGGGGAAAGTTCTCAAACACCAGCCGGACCTTGGGCTCCTCTTGCATCAGCTTGATGATGTTTGGCTGCGCGGCCTTGCACGCCGGACATTCCAGATCGCCAAATTCTACGATGGTTAGGACTGCATCCTTCGGTCCTTCTGACGGACCATCGACGCTCTTCAGTTGCTGGCGTGCTTCGGCAAACGGATCGGAGCCGAACGGCACGAGTTCGCCGGTGAAGGCATACTTCTGATCGGCGGTCACATAGACTCGCGTTACCTGCTGACCCTTCGGCGTGTTGAAGATGACGGTCGCTTCAGAAAGCCCGGTCGCCTCCGACGGTTTGATCTCCACCACTTTCCAGGTGAGGTCCTGGTTCCAGCCGAACATGTGCTTGAGAAAATCGTTGAAGGTGGCTTCGCTGGGAAGCGATGCCGAGTTGGTGGATGCGGCGGAAACGGTCTTCCCGGGAGCAGTCGGCTTGGGCGTTTGCTGCGCGTTGGAGTAAAGACTGGCAAAGGCCAGACTGGCGGTCATCAATACGACAGTGCAACGGTTCATGGTTCCTTTCTTGTCTTGCAGCAAGAGTGCAAAATTTAACTTGCGGGTGCGGTTACATCTCCGCCTTGGCGGCGATGGGATAACGGCGTCCAAAGCCGAATGCCTTCTCGGAAATTTTCAAGCCGGGAGCGGCTTGCTGGCGCTTGTATTCGCTCTTGTCCACCATGCGAACTACTTTTCGAACCAGTTCGGGATCGTAGCCATGCTGCGCGGCAATTGCGTCGGGAGACTGGTTGTCTTCCACGTAGTCTTCCAGGATGGTATCGAGAACGTCATAGGGCGGCAGCGAATCGCTGTCCTTCTGGTCAGGCCGCAATTCCGCGGAAGGAGGTTTTTCTATGGTGGACGCGGGAATCACCGGCGAACGCGAATTCACGTAGCGCGCCAGGCGGTAAACCAGCGTTTTGGGCACGTCGGAGATGACCGCCAGTCCTCCGCACATGTCGCCGTAGAGGGTGCAGTAGCCCACCCCGATCTCCGACTTATTTCCGGTGGTCAGCAGCAGCGCGCCGAACTTGTTGGACAACGCCATCAGTAACGAGCCGCGAATACGCGCCTGAATATTTTCTTCGGTCACGTCCGGCGGGCGGCCAGCGAACATGGGCTTCAGGGCTTGCAAGTACGAATCGAAGATCCCGCCAATCGGCACCAGGTCAAACGAAATGCCCAGGTTGCGGGCCAGCGCCACAGAGTCCTCAATGCTGCCGGGGGAAGAATACGGCCCCGGCATGCCCACCCCGATGACGTTCTCGCGACCCAGCGCGTCCACCGCAATGCAGGCGGTGATCGCCGAATCGATACCGCCGCTCAGTCCCAGCACGGCCTGCCGGAAGCCGCACTTGTGCACGTAATCGCGTGTACCCAGAACCAGCGCGGAATAAGCACTCGACTCCACCCCTTCCTCACCCGGGTGAAGGTCACCGGTAAGCGACTCGCTGTCAAAGCAAACCAGGTCCTCCTCGAAGGACTTGGCTTGCGCGATCACACGCCCATCGGGCCCCAGCGCGAAGCTCGATCCGTCAAACACCAGGCTGTCGTTTCCGCCAACCTGGTTCACCAGGGCGACGGGAATGCGGTAGTGCCTGGCGATGGTGGCCAGCATGTCACGACGCAGCTCGCGTTTGTGAAGATAGAACGGAGATGCCGAGATGTTCAGAAGGATTTGTCCACCCGCGCCGATCAAGTCTTCCACGGGATCGACCCCGTAGAGCTGACGGTCCCAGAAATTCTTGTCGTTCCACGCGTCCTCGCAAACCGTGAGCGCGAGCTGCTTGCCGTCCAAGGCGAGCAGTTGCTGGTGATCGGCGGGGGCGAAGTTGCGCATCTCGTCGAAAACATCGTAGCTGGGCAGCAGGCGTTTGGATTGGATGGCAGCGATCTTTCCGTCACGCAACAGCGCCGCCGAATTCATCACCGACTTGCCGGTAGCGGAATTGGCGGGAGTGACCAGACCGCAGATCACGGCAATGCCCTGGGTCTCCACGGCAATCGCTTCCGCAGCTTGCCGGTTGCGCTCCACAAACCACGAGCGCTCCACCAGATCGCGCGGCGGATAGCCGCAAACGCTCAGCTCGGGAAAAAGAATGAGATCGACGCCGGCGCTTTTGGCCCGTCGCGCATAAGCGATGATCTTCGCGGAATTGCCCGGAAAATCGCCGACGGTGGGGTTGATTTGGCCGAGTGCAATCCTCACTTTAACAGTGTAAAGGGGCACCCACGCGTGCGCCAAATTGAGGGCACATCATGAAGCGCCCGCCAGCGACTGCGGCGGCATGCCCGGGGTAGGATCCGGTCCGCCGGTGCCGGGGGCAGGATACGGCGGCGTGCCCGGGGTCGTATTGGGTCCGCCGGTGCCAGGGACAGGATACGGCGCGTTGGGGTGCGTCCGGTTGTCCTGCGGATATTCCGGTTGCTCCCCCGGACGGCGCAAGGTGGGAGCGTTCGCCGGTCGCTCGGCCGGCTTCTTCTGGGCAACTTCCGTCCCGGCTGCCTTCAGGTCCACTTCCTTTTCGGTGCGGACAATCTTCTCTCCGTCCACAGTCATGATCTCTAGTCGCGAGACCACCGTACCCTGGAAGCGCACGAAGTCCACTTCCTCCGGCGGATCGCCGTAGATCCATTCCTCGTAGTCCTGGCCCTTGTCGTCCTTGTCGCGGATCTTCCTGGGCGGACGTCCTTTGGCGTAGATCACCATGTCGCGATCCATACCCACCAGGACCTTGTGGTTCTTAATTGCGTCCTGCACCTTGGGCGGCAAAGTCTTCTCGTAGGCCTCAGCCTGATTGAGCGCCTTGAAATCGAAGACCGGCGACAGCAAATCGCGAACTTGCTCGCCGGTCAGCTCGGGCACGTACTTATCGAACGCCAGCGTCACCTGCGAGCCTTTCGCGTCCAGGCCCTGTTGGGCTCCGCCCACCGGGATCGTACCGTTGGCGCCGCCTACCTGAATGTGCCGATACCACTTCTCCTTCTTCTTCGATCCGCCGTTGACCTCGAGGACAATTGAGTTCTCTCTGATGACCACGTTGGAAATGACGATGCGATCGCCGGGCCGGGCCGCAACTCCGTGTTCCCCGATTAATCGGGCAACCTGCTTATCGTCGGGAGTCACCACTCCATTCTTGATCTGCAATCCCTTTTCACCCACGGGAAATAAGCGGCGCGCAAAAACGTGCTCGGCCGTCAGATCGCGCATCACCAGCATGCGCGTCTGGGGTGTCATTTTTCCCGACGGTAGCTTGGCCGGCGCCTTGGCGTCATCGGCGAATGCGGACATCGCCAGCAGCAGCAGAAATGCCGTAGCGAATAGCGGGAAACAATGGCGGCCCATGGAAACACCCAGATTGTTTCAAATTATATGCTCATTCCGCAGGCGGGGACACACTCAGGGTTGAATGCCCGAAACGCTATCGCGGTATGGCGTCGGCGGCGTTGGCGACGGCGGTTGCGCGAGTCGCGCCAACGGCAGCTTCCAAACCATCACGATTCCTATCAGGATGACGACAACAGCCGTCGCGCTGGCCTCCAATCCGTAACTACCGCCGGTGAGCCACTGCGGTCCGCTCACCGTGGTCCGCACCATGACGTTGAAAAGCCTAAGGCCGCTCACTGGCAGGCCAAAGAGGAATCCGAGAGCGAAATTCCACCCGAAGTGAATGCCCCATGGCAGCCATAAAGCCCGCGTTCGCAGGTAGGCGATGGAGAGAAGCACACCAATCAGGATGGTATTGATCAGTCCCCAAAGGCTGGCGCCAGGATTCGCCAGGTGTACCGCCCCAAACAGCACCGAGAAGACCGTGATCGCGCCGATTGCTCCGATGCCCTGTTCCAGGTGTTGAAAGGGATAGCCGCGAAACATCAATTCTTCGGCCAGGGCCCCGAGGAGAAGAATGAGCAGTACGACTCCGACCCTCGGCAAGCTGTGCAGACTCACACGAAATCTGGTGCTGGTATGCCCCCAAATCGCAATTGGCACAATGGCCAAGACCGTCAGCACCAATCCGACGAGGCAGCCGATGGCGAATTGCTTGAGCCAGCCTTTTGCGCGCGGCAATCCCAAGGCATCGACACGATGATCTTCGATGTGGTCGGCGGCGGTCAGCAACCAGGCGAACGGGGCCAGCAGCAGCAACGCCAACAGAGGACGGAAGATCGCCTCGAAGAGGAGGACGCGATCGCCGGCTATCGCCCCGGCAGCGTAGCCCGCTACCAGAAACGCCAGTACCGAAAACAAAGCTGACACCACGAACGCCCACACCGGATGAAGGCGGCCCGTACTTGTCGTGAACATAGCTAAACCTTGGCCGTTTCCCGCTCCGGCGCCGAGTGAAACGCCAATCCTTGGCGTGCTACTGAAAAATCCAACGGTTGGCCACCATGCTCGCGAATCGCGTCCTCGACTCGCGGGCGTGACCCCTTTTCAATGAAAACGATCACGCAGCCTCCACCTCCGGCGCCGCAAACTTTGGCGGCTCGCGCGCCTTGTCGCATGGCGACAGCGATCAGCTTGTCGATCAGGGGAGTGGCGATGCCGGGAGCATTGGTTCGCCGCAGCTTCCACTCCTCCCGCAGCAGGCGCTCCACGTCGTCCCATTGCGCTTCCGTCAGCGCGCGGTGCATGGCCTGGGCGATGCGCGAGATTTCCGCGAAGTTACGGACCACCTGCTGGTTGCCGTCGATGTGCTGCTTGAACACCTCCCAGTTGTTGATGCCCGACTGCCGCGGCGCTCCCGTGTAGAAGAGAACGAAGCGCTGATCGATTTCGTCGAGTGGAACTGGCACCTGCTCCCAGCGGATTCCGTCAGGCTCGAGATGCACCGCGCTCACCCCGCCGTACATCGCCGGGTAATAGTCCTGGCAGCCGGTGGGTACGCGGATCAGTTGAGCTTCGACATTCTGCGCAAGGACGCGAATCTGTTCGATATCGATCATGCGCCCTACAAATCGCGCCAGGGCCGCAGTGGTCGCAATCATCAGGGCCGAAGAACCAGAGATGCCCGCACCGGCTGGCGATTCCGAATGTGTCTCCAGCGTGAAGCCGGCAGCCGGCTTGAAGAATCGAACCAGATAAGCCGCCAGCGGATGCTGATAGGTGTTCGTCGCCAGCAATTCGTCAAGCCCGGCAAAGCTCTCGTGCCGCCCGGTGTCTTGCGATCGCAGAACGATGTCCCGTCCACTTCGCGGAGTGATTTTGCAACTGGTCAGGATGTTGACAGCAACGTTGACACTCACCGCGCCTGGATGGAAAAGGTAGAGCGGCCAGATGTCGAGTGTCCCGCCGGCAAGATCGGCGCGGCATGGCGCCGTGGTAACGATTTCGTCGCTGTTCACCGGGGACATGAGTTGCGAATGGGTTGGCATACCAAAATGACTACGGATAAAACCGACTTAAAGAGCGTGCGTGAGAACTCGTCCTGAGTTGGCACAGTGGAACGTTGGCGCAAAATCCAGCCCCGCAGGGGCGGAACTGATGTTAGCCCAGGGCGTAAGCCCTGGGTAGAGTCGGATATATCCGAGTCCCTTCAGGGACGGCACAGTTCTCACTCACTCTAGAGCAGTTCCTTAGAAGCTATATCCGAAAGTGAGGGGAGGCAGTAGGCTGCAGATGGCGATCTCCGCAAGCCCAGCCATGCCACGACCATATTCGGATGATTTGCGCTGCAAGCTTCTGCAGGTCTATGAGCGAAG
>DATCCF010000183.1:0-26617 GCA_036511435.1 Terriglobales bacterium
CGCATCTTCTCGCGCTTCGACAAACTCGACCTGGTCTTTCTCGGCTTCCTCCACTTTGCTCTTATCGTCGAAGCGCTCAGGTATCTAAGTAGTGTTAACACGCCCTAGCCCAGCACGGAGCCGCAGGCGGAGTGCTGGGTAGAGTGGGAAATAGATCCGAGTCCCGTAGGGACGGCAGACGTTCTCACACACGCCCTAAAGCCCATTTTGAAATCAAACCTTTTTCCGCTGGACTGAAGTGCAGCTTCCCCCTGCTGAAGCAGGGGGCTCCCACCAAAAGCGTTCCCCAGATTTTCAGCAGCCTGTTCAGCCGCTGAGGTGATTCAACCCCAGGTAGTGTTCATGCGATGGCTGCTAGTTCGCTCGCTCGCCTTCCAGGAGCTTCTTCTTTCGCTCCATTCCCCAGCGATATCCTGCCAGGTCGCCGTCGCTGCGCAGCACGCGATGACACGGCACGGCCAGCGCCACTGGATTCGAAGCGCAGGCGCGAGCCACGGCGCGGACCGCTTTCGGATCGCCGATCGCGCGTGCGATCTCGGTGTAGCTGCGTGTCTCGCCGCGCGGAATCCGTTGCAGCGTCTCCCACACCTTCTGCTGGAAGGCGGTGGCGCGCACATCGAGCGGCAAGTCGATCGTGGTCTTCTCGCCGTCGAGGCTGGCCAGCAGCGGCGCGATGTAACGACGCATGGCCGCATCGTCACGGTGCAACTCGGCGGCATGGAACTCGCTTCGCAGGTCGTGCTCCAACTCGGTCGCGCTCTCGCCAAAGCGAACAGCGCACAGCCCACGCTCGGTGGCAGCAACCAGCATTCGTCCCAGCGGAGTCGGCGCAATCGCGAACGCGATCGTCGCGCCCACACCGCCGCGCCGGTAAGCGCCTGGCGTCATGCCAAGCTGCTGGCCGGACTTCTCATAGAGACGGCTGGGCGAGCTGAAGCCTGCGTCGTACAGTGCGGTAGTCACATCGCCTGCCTTGCGCAGTTCGGCCTTCACCTGCTGCATGCGCCGCGCTGATTGATACTCGCGCGGGCTGAGGCCGGTTGCGCGCTTGAACAGCCGCTGCAAATGGAACGGGCTGAGCCCGACACGCTTGCTGAGTTGCGCGAGGGTAACGACGCCTTCGGCGTTGTCGAGCAACTGCCGCGCCCGAAGCACGTATTGCGCCTGGGCGGAGATTTCCGTTGGCTTGCAACGCAGACAGGCGCGGTAACCGGCACGCTCGGCTTCGCGCGGATCGGGGAAGAACTCAACCGAGTCGCGCCGCGGGCGACGGCTGGGACACGATGGGCGGCAGTAAACGCCGGTGGTACGTACCGCGAAAACGAAGCGTCCGTCCTGCCGGGCATCGCGCGCCATCACTTGTTGCCAATGGTTTTCGTTCCGGTTTTCGTTCTGACTTTGGGTTTGCATGGCCACAGCGTAGCTCCGGCTTGAGGTCGGCGCTATCCGGCCCTTGCGCGCAAAGCGTTTGGGCAACGCCTCCTCCTTCGGGGCTACGGCGCGCGCAGTTCCTCGCCGGACCGCTGCCTTCGAACTAGTCCCAGTGTTTCTCATGTTCCCAGACGTCGTGCAGGCTCAATTTCAGTCCCTGGGCATACCAGATGTCGAACTTCTCCAGCGCGTACGGATACTCAAAATGTCCCGCCCATTCGGCGTGCTCGGTGATGCTCTTGAGGTGCTCGGGATTGTCTTCATCGACCACGATTATGCTCTCGCCCGTGTACCCGTGAATTCCCCAGTACCAGTAGTTTTGATGAAAGCAGACTGCTTGCGGCAAGCCGTACTTTGGCCCGAAATAGTCGATCGCGCCAGCTTGTCCGTAATCGCCGGTCTTGATGGCGGTCTTGGCCTGCACGTCAGGCGGAAGGCTGTGATACACGCGGGCCACCTCGGCCACCATGGATTCCCAACCAAGTTCGTCGGAATAGTACTGCGGCAGCGGAGACCGCGCGTGGCTGTGCTCGCTGACCGGCGGCGTAAAGTGAATGGCTCGCGTGAACGCAACAAATCGCTCCGGGCTGATGACGGGCGCAACCAGTGGCAAGAACACCAGCGCCGGAATCACGAGCACCAGAACAAATGTGGGTTTCAGCCACGCGCGTCGGGTGCGCTCGATCCAGTTTTCGCAGACGACGCCGCCCGCCGCGAACAGCATGGGATACGCAGGCGCAACGTAGTAATCTTTGCCGTGCAGAATCATGAAGACACCAACCGTGACCAGGTACGCCCAGCCCAGAACGCGATAGCGCCTCCCTTCGCGGCCAAAGAACAGCCAGCCCAAGCCCGCCAGCCACAGCGGGAACGCGAACGGGTTCACCATCAGGATCTGCTGCAAAAAGAATTGCATGGAATTCAGGGCAACGTCGCGACCGCTGGCGTGGATGTTGTGCATTAACTGCACGAACGGCCAATCGCGATGGACATTCCACATCAAGTTCGGCAGAAAAATAAGAAATGCCAGCCCGCCAGCCATCCAGATCCATTTGTGCGTGAAGGCCTTGCGTTCCGGCGTGAACAGTAATCCGACGACGATACCCAGCCCAAACACGGCCATCGAATACTTGTTTTGCAGACCGATGCCCGCCAGGACACCGAACCACAGCCACAGCTTCTGATTGCCGGTCTGGATTATGCGGATGACGACCGAGGCGCAGCCCATCCAGAACAGCGCCTCGAAATTGTTAGTCCCTAGCAGGTGGCCGTTAATCACGAACACGGGTGAAACCGCCATTGCCAAAGCCGACAGCGCCATCGCAAAGCGGCGCCCGCCGAACTGGTAGGCCTGATAGCCCGTGAGAGCGATGGCTCCGCAGCCCGCGATTGCCGGGATGAGGCGGATGACAAACAGCGAAGACCCGAACAGTCCGGTAAACAACCATGTCAATGCCGGAATGAACGGTGGCATGTCCACGTAACCCCAGTCCAGATACCGGCTGCAGGCGATGTAATAGAGTTCGTCGCGAAAGATGCCGTAGCGGTTGGCGGTCAGGAGATGCAGCAACAGCCGCGCCGCAACAATCAAGGCAACCACCGCAAAGCCAGTCGCATACCAGCGGACCGAGTTCTTGCGATCTGCCAACTGTGAGAGGTTCGGGGTCGCAGATGTCATCAGCTACTCCTGAGCACCAGTGTTACCGGAGAATAATACGGAATCTACAAGGAGTACGTTTCAGCGTCTCGCGACAACGGGGAATTAGCCTAGCGGGACATTCAAACATTCGCCCTCTGCAGTCGCTCCCGGAAGTATTCCTTCCAACTGTCGGGCAATGCCACGACTCGCAAGGCTCGCCGCACAGAAGTTACGTCGTCATCGCCGTACCTTTTCGCAAGGTACAATCGAGTGATTTCCGAGATTGGGATGGCGTTTGGGTCTCGAGCAATCAGTTCGATTTCGTCACCGGCGCCGACTTCTCCCTCGCGGGTGACGGCGAGATAGAAACCCGTGCGGCCGCTCGCGAGGAATCGCTTCACCATATCGTCAGACTGAAATCTAACACCTAGTTTGTAGCAAGGGAGGCGAGGCTGCGTCACCACTACCTCCGCAGACCCGACAGAGAACTGGTCGCCAAGATGGACTGAGGCTTCCAGCAAGCCGTCGGTGGTGAAGTTTTCCCCAAAGATGGCCATCGGCAAGTCGCGTGTGGGCAGCTCTCGCTTCCAGTAGTCGTAGTGTGCGATCGGGTAGCAGTAGACGGCTTTGTGTTCGCCGCCGTGGACGCTGAGGTCCGCCTGGCGGTCTCCGTCCAGATTGAGCTTGCGCAGGGCGACCCGGCCATCGACTGGTTGCTTGTAAATCGCCGTAGTTACAACTCTTCCGTGCCACGTCACTTCCCGGGGATATCCAGTGTTGACGGAAATTAGTTTCATGTCTGGCTGGTCCTATCCGACCCATTCGCGGTTGGCGGCGTGACCACTCGCAACCAGGACTGCAACGGGCTGCGTGATATGCGGGACGCCGCTGGCTGGCGGCCCGCACCTTTTTGTGCATTCTAGTTCAAGTCCAACGGTGGGTGCTCATTCTTGTCTCCCTGGGATGGCGGACAGGGCGAGACTGGGGCTGCCGGAATCCTTTTTTAGAATCCTTTTTCTATTTGTTACTGCTCGTGTTCTTGATCTCTTTCCACTTCAGGCTGAACACAGGCACCCCGGACCGCTCCACCTTGATCTGATTGTGGCCCATCGAGAGCTTGCCGTTTACTGTTGGATTGATCCGCATGTCTGCTTCAAAGGAGGGCATATGGTGGAGGCCCGGCGCCGCTGCCTGTGCGCCAATGCGCGGCGTCGCCCGTGATTCTGGCTCGGACCTGCTTGTGCCCATTCGGCTGTCGAGGACCGCGCCTAAAATCCTTTCCGACGCGCCCTGCTTCTTCAATTCGATCAGCGCGGCGGGGCTGGTGCCGAAGTCGGTCCTTGACATCTGGATTTCACGCAGGATGATGCTCTCCGGAAGGCCCGCTTTCATCATCTTGACGATGTCCGCATTCGTCAGCACAGTGTCCGTTGGGGCTTGCGCCAGCAGAGGAAGGGCCAGCAAGAAAACCAACAGGAAAGCCAGTTGGAGTAAACGAGCGCCTCGCATGTGCGGTGCCTCCGTTGCACGAAACTTGGATACCTAACGATAAAGGCCAAAGACCCGGGAGCGACACTACTGCCCCGGATTACCAGCCCTAACCATTGAACGCGCAACGTTCCCGAACTTGCAACATTTTCTTGAGAGCGAACTGTCCACTGGCATGCTTGGTAGCTTCACTTGCCGCACATGCGCTAGACTCATAGCCTTTGGAACGGTACGACCATCTCAAGGAGGCTCCGATGCTCAGAATTGCAGTACGACTGCTGGCAGTAATCGTCGGCCTTGGTTTTGCATCTCCGTTGGTTCATGCTCAGAAATCCGCGGACGCCGAAGGGCACCCGTGGTGGCAGCACGCCGTTTTCTACGAGATCTATCCGCGCAGCTTCGCCGACAGCAACGGCGACGGCTACGGCGACTTGAACGGCATCACTTCGAAACTGGACTATCTTCATGCGTTGGGAGTGGATGCCATTTGGATTTCGCCCTGCTTTCCGTCTCCGCAGGTGGACTTCGGCTACGATGTCTCCGACTACGAGAACATCGACAAGACCTACGGCACGCTCGCCGACTTCGACCGCCTGGAGAAACTGGGCAAGGAGCATGGGGTCAAGATCATCCTGGATTTCGTAGTGAACCACACCTCCGACCAGCATCCGTGGTTCATCGATTCGCGGTCTTCGCGCACCGCCAAGAAGCGTGACTGGTACATCTGGCGCGACGGCAAAGGCCCGAAGCAGCCGCCGAACAACTGGTCCGCAACCGTTTGCGGTTTACATCGCTGAATTGACGAAATAAATTGCTGCTCAACGGGCTATTGAGTTCTGTATAAGGAATGTCCGGCTTCGCGATTTGGAGTTGTCATCACGAACGGCCTTCAGGCCGTGAGGGATTTGCTGTTTCCTCAGCGGTCGTTCCAGCGCTAACAAAAGCAGATTCCTCGCTTCGCTCGTAATGACAACCCCCGAAACGAATCGTCAATCCCATAGGGAACGCAACGCACAGGGCTACTGCGCGCGCCCTCGAGTGGCCGTGCCAGCCGAAACCCACACCTGGGGTGCCCCGTTCTAGAGCATTTTCACACTTGGTGTATAGGGTGGAGCACCGCTTCAGCGGTGCAGTTAAGACTCGGAAATGAGCCGGCTTTAGCCACTGAGGTGACGGAAACATTACCTCAGGCGCTAAAGCGCGATCCAGGAACTGACGGCAGTTATGCACGCCTGAAGGCGTGCTCCACCCATCGCCTATACACCAGATGTGAAACTGCTATAGCCCTCTTTTGGCTAGGGCGGGGCAGTTCGTTGTTGAGTTTCATTGTTGGCGTCGTGTCGGCATGCGATGAGGATAGTCGCGATGGAAAATTTGTCATTGATCGATCACACCTGCGGAGCGATTGCGAGAGAAGGCCGACAAAGTTGGGCCCAAATGAAATGCCCCGCCCTAGCCAAAAGAGGGCTCGAACGGGGCACCCCAGGTCCATTCGGCGGAACGTAATGTTGGTTACCGTGCGCCCGCGGCCTTGGCTTTCTCTGGCGTCATGCCTAACTCGTAGGCGAATTCCAGCACGACCGCGTTCGTCCATCCGAAGCCGACCACGTTCTGTTTGTACCCGGCGGTGATATTGACCTCCTTCGAACTGGACACCACATCGTATTTCTCGCGAATGGTGTTGTCCTGGCGGAAATTGTTGGCGACAGTGGCGATCCACTCGCGCGAGGCGCGATCAGCGTCCTGTTTGAAGCCATAGCGCCGCATGCCCTCAACGTCGATGAAGTTCACCGGTGCCCAGCCATAGGGAAGGTCCCACTGCACGCCAGTCTCGTACGGACTCATGGCGATGCCGCCGATGTGTTCGAAGTTCTTTAGATTTGCCACGACCGCCTTGGCCTGCTGCGGCGACGCGGCCCCTGCCCACAGCGGATAAAACGTCGTCGCGTATCGATACTTCGACTGCTCTCCCTTGGTGAAGTCGTAGTCGAAATACATTCCGGCTTGCGCGTTCCACAGATAGCGATCGATCAGCTCCTTGCGATGTTGCGCGCGCTGGGTCCACTGCCCGGCCTCGGCGGTCTTGCCCAACAACTTGCTGATCGACGCCATGTCCACTTCTTCCTTGTACAGAAGGCTATTCAGGCACACCGGAGCATAGTGATGCGTGCTGCCGCTGAAATCGCCGAAGCGGAAGCTAATGTCGAAGCCGGACTCGCGCATGGCGCGATCGCCTTTGTAGTAGTCGGCGGTGAACTGCTGGACCGGCGACTTTTCGCAGGAGTTCTTCTCGCCGGCGTCCGGAGTCCGCGACTGTTGGGGTGGGGGATCCTGTTCGCAAGCCTCGAAGGTAAACGTCGGTCCAATCAGCTTTGCGGAGGACTTGCCCGGCTCGCCGAGATATTCCTTGGCCTGTACCGAAGCCTGTAGATAGCGGAAGACGTCGCGGTAGTAAGGATCGTGCATGGTGGCGATCTCGGGAACCGGACCGTCGCCATAGTCGTAATAGCGCGACAGGCCGGTGTTGCCGGCGAGCTTCTCGCCATGGGTCCACATGTCATAGTCGCGCTGGATGAACGGATACGACTTCTCCAGCCAGAGACGCTTGCTCTCAGGATCGGGCAATACGTCGTAGAGGGCCATCACCATCGAGCTGAGGAACGGCGGCTGGGAGCGGGTGAGGAAGTAGGTACGGTTCGCGTTCAGAATGCCGCCGTAGTGCTCGATCTCGAAGAAGAAGTTTTCCACCATGCCGCGCGCCAGTTCGATGCGCCCGGCGCGCAGCAGACCCACCATGATGAAGTAGCTGTCCCAGCCATACATCTCGTTGAGAAAGCCGCCAGGCACGACGTAGGGATTTGGCAGGTAGAGCACACCTTGCCGCGGCGAGGTGTCCATGTTGAGACTGCCAAGCAAGGTAATACGCTGCGGAAGGTGGTCCACTGCGATCTTGCATTTCGCCTGCAATTCCTTCACCGACCCGGGTTTCGGATAACCTTCGGGCAGATACAGCAGCGAATGTTCGGGCACGCGAACATCCATGACGGTCTTGCAGTCCACCGGAGAGCGGGTCAGCGCGTCCCAGCTATGGTCGATGTAGGTTAGTACGTCGGAGAGGTTGGTTGCCGGCTGCGGCTGCGCCGAAGCCATGCCCAACAGGCTGAACAGCAGAGTCAGAATAGCTACGATGATCTTTGCGTACGACACATTCACCCCGTTGCGGCGGAAGCTTCGTCCCGGCGGAAATTATAAGGTAAGTTGCCTCGGGCGCAACTCCGCAAGGAAACTGGTAGCGGGTCAGTTTGGGAGATTACCTCTGTATCGTTTCCCAATGGCGACCAACTGGAAGTTGCCGGCCCAGATTTTGCCGGCAGCAGTCGTCTGGCCGTCCCCTAGAGTCGTGAGTCAGAAGTACGTTGCACAACTCGGCGGTGGTGTTCAGAGGGGAAACCATTGGAACCGCAGATCCCTCCGCTCCGCTTCGCTCCGGTCGGGATGACAAATCTATGCAAGGAATCACTGACTCACCACACTAGTGACTTGCCCGCGGCCGCGTTGGCTGATGGCGGATTGCCACATTCGTCACCCGTCCGAGCTTTCGAATATCTTTTCCAGGGTCTCGTAAACGATCGGGATGGTGCATAGTTCCGGCAACGTTTGCCAATAGCGATGCACGTCCGGATCGACTTGCGCTTCGCTGCGCATCTCCGGCGAGGTCCACTGCCGCACGTGCAGAAGGCGGCCGGGGCGCGATGAATCGCGGTGCAGCGTATCGCGACAGTAGCCCTTGGTATGCATCATGGTATAGAGCTCGCGTAACTTCGCCAGCAGTTCTTCCTCTTTCCCGGGCAGCGCTTCCAGGATCGCCAGTGAAACGATTTGTTGCGCCATAGTATTGTCGCCTCTCTCCAGCTTGAGTTTAGTTTAGAGCGGTTCCAGGATTGCGAACGTTGCCCTTTTCGGCGGTGGTCAACAGGGCGTAAGCCCTGGGTAACGGGGGGAATATTAACGAGTCCCTTCACCGGGGTCCCCAACAAGCGCCGCTTTTGCGCTTGTTGGGGTGGTTGAGGGACGGCACAGTTCTCACACGCCCTCTCTTTACGGTGGGGTCTGTCCTATGAAATACGCCGGGGCTTCAGACACTGTGTCGCAACCTCTGCCGTCCCTACGGGACTCGGATCTATTTCCCACTTCACCCAGCGCTCAACCACCCCAAGCCACGCAAAGGCGGCGTGGCTTGGGGACCCCGGTAGGCGCTGGGCTAAGCTCTTTCGCCCCTTTTCGGGGCTGGTTTTGTTTACTTCCTTCAACTGTGGCAAACCGATATGAGGTCGCAACACGGTCTCTTGAGCCCCGGAATTCTTACTTCAGCTTCAAATTCACCAACTGAATCTCAGGGTAGCTCCGGTTCCAGTCGGTAGAGATGTGCTCCAGGGTCACTCGAACGGTCTTGGTCTGGCCTGGACCAATTGGCGAGCGGCCCAAGTCCACCAGGTCGGGATATCCGCCCATCTGGTTTTCCACCAGCACGTGCAGCGGCAGCGTCTCGGTCTGCACGACCTGGTCCAAAGTGTTCTTGAACACCGCCTTCATGTCGGCGCCCACCAAAGCTTGGTCGCCCGTGTTCGTGATGTTTACATCGAGATAGGTGACTGTGCCGCCGACATAGTTTTCCGCGGCGCTGAGCTTCGGATTGGAGAGCTGTAGCTTGGCCGCATAAGGATTGGTCTGCGGACCAGTTGGTCCGTGGCTGCGAGTGAGGACAACGATGATCCCGACGACCACCAGCACGGCAATCAGTCCCACGATGATGGGCATCCAGTTGCGCTGCTGCGCTGGAGGCTGGGCGGGCGTAAAGAGTTCGGCCATGACTGTTAAGATTTTACTCCGACCGCGAGAGGGACACTCATGCAGTCCGTGGCTGCTAGGTTCCGGCAACACACCGAAGCGCCAGCGCCGCAGTGGCAGGGTTCTTGTCTCGCTACTCGCAGACCCGGCGATTATGCTGTCAAGTTTGCAGACAAAGAAATGCAAGCCGGAACGAAGCGTCCGGCCCGCAGGTTAATTTCGGTGGAGTTGAAGGTGGTTGAACGTAATTCACAGCCGGGGGAGAACTGTGAATCAATAAAGAATCCCGAGGACTGTGTTGAACCGCCCTTCGCGACCGGTGACTTGCATTAAGTTCCTGCTGGACTGTGCGACTGGTACTGGCGTACACAGGGCATGTTCAGCTTGAATTTGGGCTCGCCACCAACCGGAATAGCCGCTCAACGCCTCGGGATTCCGTCTTGCCCTTGACTGGTTTCGTGCTCTCCTCAGCCAGTAGCTCGCTACCTGCCGGTGGTTCTTCTGGGCCTGCACCTGAGGCGCAGACCCAGTGAACTCGCTTCAGCCCGTAGTCTCTGCCGACTTGGAAACACCCGCGAAACTGTCAAAGAACGAGTGTGTTTTTACTCCTGCCACGGCAGAAGTCAAGAAAATTTTCGCAACTTTATCTTGCCTGTTTTCAATCGAGTGCAGCTCGTCCACAGACGCATGCCTAATTTTGGTGCAGCCCTGACAACCAAAGTTGAGAGGTAGCGTTTCGAAGCGGAAAATTCGCGGTCTTCGCGACATCAAAAATTCTGTACGCCTCCGGGCGAGCACGCTTTGAATTGTGAAAATCTGGCAACAATAGCCTCCACAGCGGAATTCACTCAATCGGGATTTTTCACTCAACCGACTGCACCGATCAACCGCTGTCATCCTGAGAGCGGCATGAGTCCGCCGTGGCGGACTCGTGCGGAGTCGAAGGACCCCTATAGTTATCATGAAGCTCGGCTCAACTATAGGGGTGCTTCGACTCGCGTCCGCTAACCCCGGCGAACACTCGCTCAGCATGACACCACTTCTTACCTCCATTTGTTACCATCGCCAGCATGCCCCTGCTGGAAGCCCGCCACCTGAGCAAGACCTTCAGCTCCGGTCAAACCATGTTTGGAACGGGGACATCGGGGCGGGTGCGCGCCGTAAACGACGTCTCGCTGGCGATTGAGGCCGGAGAAACTCTGGGATTGGTCGGCGAGTCCGGCTCCGGCAAGAGCACGTTGGGGCGGATGGCGCTACGACTCATCGAACCGGATTCGGGTGAGGTGTTCTTCGATGGTCACGACGTGCTGCGCGCCGGCGGAACTGAGTTACGCCGCTTGCGTCGCGACATGCAGATCATCTTCCAGGACCCGTTCGGCTCGCTCGATCCCCGCATGACGGTCGAGCAGATTGTCTGCGAGCCCATGGCCATCCATGGAACCGACAGCCGTGCACACCGTCGTCAACGTGCAGCGGACGTTATGCGTGCCGTGGGAATGGATAGCTCAGCCCTCCAGCGCTACCCCCATGAATTCAGCGGGGGGCAGCGGCAACGCCTCGGGATCGCACGGGCCCTGGTATTGCGGCCGCGATTCATCGTCGCCGACGAACCCGTTTCCGCGCTGGATGTGAGCGTTGGTTCCCAGATCGTCAACCTGCTGAAGCAACTGCAGCGCGACTTCTCGTTGACCTACCTGTTCATCTCGCACTCCATGCCCATCGTGCGCTATCTCGCAAACCGTATCGCGGTCATGCAGCGTGGAGAGCTGGTTGAGGTGGGCGCCGCCGAGCAGATCACAACTGCGCCGCAGCACCCCTACACCCGCAGTCTGCTGGCAGCCACCCCCGAGATTGAATTCAGCTCGCGCTAAAGGCCAACTGCTTCGTCTCATCCGAAGCCTCAGAGCGCTCGCGGAACGATGCGCCTTCGAGCCGCAGTAGATACGCTTTCACGGGAAGTCCACCTCCGTATCCCCCGAGGTAGCAACCGGCGGCGAGCACGCGATGGCAGGGCACAATGATGGCGACGGGGTTGTGGTGGTTCGCTTGTCCGACGGCGCGAAAGCTTTTGGGACTGCCCACGGCCCGCGCGATGTCGGCGTAGGAGCGAGTTTCGCCGTAGGGAATTTGCAGCAGTTGCTGCCAGCAGCGCTTGTGGAAGTCCGTGCCGCGGAGATCCAGTGCAAGCTCGAAGTTGCGTCTCTGGCCGGAGAAGTACTCCTGAAGTTGCTCCCGAACCGGGCGGGTGCGAACGTCAGATTGCTCCCACCGAATTTGCAGGCCACCAATCTTTTGCGGCAGTCCACGATCGAATTCCAACGCGACCAGCGCCTCGTCCGAGACACCGATCAGCAGCGGCCCTACGGGCGATTGCAGGCGCGAGTAGTAGAGCGTTTGCATGGCTCGTCTCCGTCGACAAGGCTACCACTATTACGCTTGCGGAAAGAGTCCGATCGGCATAGTTGTTCATCGGCTCGCGCCTTTTGCTCCACGCTTCCTTCAGACTCCGCCTCGCGACCAAGCCCTTGCGCTTCGCTAACCCTGACCTCCATCAGGTTGGGCAGAGGACTTTCACTTCCATGCTGTCGAACATGCTCGGCACACCAAAGAGAAAGCCGGAGCACTGGGCTCCGGCTTTCATAAAGACCTGGGGGAAGGGTCGGAATTAATTAGCGGGTCAGCTTGCGACGCAGTACGCCAGCCAAGCCGAGGATGCCAGAACCGAACAGCATGATGCTGCTGGGCTCAGGGGTCGTGCCGGGGGTGGTCGTGGTGCTGCCGGTCAGCGTGAAGGCTTCCGAAGGAATCGAGCCCAGGGTGTCCTGATAGGCCGAAGACGTTCCGCTGTTCTCATCCCAGTAAATCGGGTTGCTAATAGAGCAGCCGGAGGTGGAGCAGGCATTTGACAGGCTCACAAAGCCCGCGCCCGACCATGGAATGTTGGCGAACGAATAGTCTGCCTGGTACAGGTTGTAACCATACTGGTTAGTTCCCAGGGAGGTGTTGGTAACGCCGGTCAGAGTCTGGATAGAACCGCCGAACGACGAGCTTCCGATCGCCATGTCCACGGTGGTCAGAAGATCGGAGGTGGAGGCATCCCAGTAAACGAAATGTAAGTCTTCGATACTGGCGCCACCTGGCACCGTGAACGAGTCGCTAACGGCGAAGCCAAAGTTAATGGTCCAAGCATCGGCGGTGCCATTGAAAGCACCGTTGGAGTACAGTGTGTCGGCCATAGCCGGAGCAACAGCCAGCATCAGGCAGCATACTGTAAGCAGTGACAGCGAAGCGATACGCATTTTCAAGATCAAACCCTCCTTTAGGTTCAAAGCGGAAATGTAAATACTGTGTAGCCCCATAGCGAGAGAGGCTACCTGTAGAAGAGCAATTCTCATGCCATCGTAAAGTCTTTAGATTCGTCACTTGAGGACCTCCAGTGTGCAGGTCTTTGCGACTTTGTTCTAGGGAATTTCCCTGCAACGTGCCCCATCCCGTTTCCGCGTAGCCCGCGTTCTTTCAATAGCTTGGCCATATCTGAACACTCCGGCTTCTGTGTCCACTTTGTAACGAAAGCGCGCTCTTAGGCTCGCAAATTGGACCGCACCAGTCATTCCAGTACGCCCCAGGCTGGGCGTACGCTGAGAGGGCTCACGGACAGCTCGAGAGGCTGTCTCACGCCAGGGAATATTCTCGCCTCTAAGCCTGAGGAGCGAATCGACGGAAATGCTTTAACATTAACGTTTTCAATTACATATAGCCGGTGCGAGAGATCTGAAGACTTGGCAGTTACGGGAGTGTTGGGTCTACTTTCGCCGCCTCGTCAAAGTACTGCCGGGCGCGCTCGGCATCCCCAAGCCTGCGATAGACATGACCCAAGTTAGCGAGGGCCCTGTAGCGCTGCGACCGATCGCCGTCTGGTGCCGCCAGAAACTTCTCGTAATAAGGGATAGACTCCCGAAGGTGGCCAGTTTCATGTTCGTAGACCGCGATACCGAGATTGGCGTCAGCACAGGTTGGATTGATCGCCAGAGCCTTGGAATAATGCTGAGCGGCCTGTCCTGCTTGGCCTTTATTCAAAAACGCTGCGCCCGCCTGGACCTCGGCAACCCAATTTCGGTCGGTGACTCGCAGCGTGTGTGACCAGAGCGTCACGTTGTCGGCCCAGTAGCGAACTTGACGATATGTGAGGACCGCCAAGCTGGCCAACACAGCGAGGGCGACCGTCGGCAGCAACGTGCCGGGTAGATGCCGGGCTTGGGCCCAGTCGGCCACGCCCCAGCAGAGCATGATGAACAGTCCCAGAAATGGAAGGTAAGCATACCGGTCGGCCATGGATTGCCTTCCGACCTGCATGAGGCCGATCATTGGCACCATCGATCCCAGAAACCACAGCCAGCCGACGGTGAGGTAACGGCGACGCCAGCAAACCGCCACCAGCGCCGTTACTGCCAGCAGGAAACTCAGAGCTGCGAATACCTGCCACAGCCGTATGCTACTGCCCGGGTGGAGGTACATGGGGGCCAGGTCCGAAGGCCAGAACATCTTCTGCACATAGCGCGCGTAGGCAACGATTGCATTTTCCAGGCGAACTGGGAACGTGAATGGCCAATACGCGGCACGGCCCACCCTTTGCGCTCTCATTGTGAGGTAAGCGTCGATCAGGCAAAGAACAAAAAGTGGAACTTTTTCCCTGACCAACTGGTAGAGGCTTCTGGGCGGAATATCCGTTTCCGAACGGGAACCAGATTGCTGGGTACCGAGACGAAGGCGACCCAGCGGCCAATAATCCCAAAGCAGGAGAACGCAAGGGAAGGTAATCGCCTGGGGCTTGGACATTAAAGCGAGCACAAATAGGAGCGCAACCACGATGTATCGCCCCATTCGCGGCTTGTAGGCATACCAGCGGTAAGCACCTAACGCGAGCAGGAAAAATAACATGCTCAGCATGGTCTTGCGTTCCGCGATCCAGGCCACCGATTCGACATTGAGTGGATGCAGCGCAAACAACGCCGCGACCATTAGGCTTCGCCCGGCATAGCCCGTCGCCTTCCACAGGACCCAGAAGAGCAGCACGACATTGATCAGGTGGAGGGCGAGATTCACATCATGCGGACCGGCAGGAGCCAGCCCAAAGAGCTGGCAATCAAGAGCATGAGAAATCCACGTCAGGGGATGCCAGTTGTTGTCGTCGTAGGTGGTGAGCGCCCAACTAACGGTCGTCCAATTCAATCCTGAGGTGACATGAGGGTTTTCACTTACGTAACCGCTGTCGTCCATATTGAAGAAAGGGTGCCGATGTACCTGTAGATAAACGGCCGCTGTTCCGGCTAGCAGGAGAAGTCCGAGAGCCAGAATCGACTTCCTCGGCAAAGCGGAAGCACGTGCCTTTGGCCGGGGTTGAACCCGTCCTAGAGGCTGGACGCCTGCAGAAACCACAAACCCTCCTAAGTTCCGAGAATTATAGTCTGTTTCTGTTGGACTGTGCTGTGACCGCGTTTTCCAATGCCATGTGATAACAATGATTGGTGATGCAAGGGATGAAGCTTACCGCGCCGCAGTATTGGTGTTACGGACTGCTGCTGCTGGTAATTCTGTTTTTTGCCATTATTCGCATCCACCTACGGGAGTGCCCCCTGGAGCGGGACGAAGGCGAATACGCCTACGCCGGACAGTTGATGCTCCAGGGTGTACCTCCGTACCAGCTTGCTTACAGCATGAAGTTGCCCGGGACCTTCGCGGCGTATTCCCTGATCCTCGCAGTTTTAGGGCAGACGCCCAGCGCGATTCATCTCGGTTTGCTCTTGGTCAATGCCGCGACCACGTTCCTGGTTTTTCTTTTGGCCCAGCGTCTGTTCGGCCCACTAGCTGGATTGGTCGCTGGTGCGAGCTATGCTCTGCTGTCCACCAGTCCATCCGTGGTGGGTCTCGCGGGTCATGCTACGCATTTTGTCGTGCTCCCAGCGCTAGGGGGCATCCTGCTCCTGCTCAAGGCGATCGAGGCCAGACGCATCTGGCTTTTCTTTTGCAGCGGAGTGCTGCTTGGGTTGGCTTTCCTGATGAAACAGCCCGGGATTCTGTTTGCCGTTTTTTGCGGTCTGTATCTGGTGAAGAGCGCGTACCGGGACGGTCGGCTCGACTGGCGAGGCTTGGCGCCGAAGGCCGGGGCCTTTGTGCTTGGGACGGTCCTGCCTTTTGCCGTGACTTGTCTGGCTCTCTTTGCCGCGGGCAACTTCCACAAGTTTTGGTTCTGGACGTTTTTGTATTCGCGAGAATATGCCTCCATCGTTGGGATCGGAGAGGGTGCGCATTACTTCCGCCTGTTTGCTGCCGAAGTGGTAAGACCCGCGTTCTGGATTTGGGCCCTCGCGGGAGTGGGTCTCAGCGCGCTACTGTGGAACCGTAAAGCCCGTGCTCATGGCTCCTTCCTTGCAGGATTTCTTCTCTTTTCATGCCTGGCGGTGTGTCCGGGCTTCTATTTTCGCAGGCACTACTTCATCCTCATGCTGCCCGCAATAGCGCTGCTGGCGGGTGTTGCGGTGAGTTCGGCAAGGCAGAGCCTTCTTGAAGGCCGGCACAGAGCGTGGTCATTCGTGCCTGTGCTCGTTTTTCTTATGGCCTTTGCGGACTCCATATTGCTGCAACGAGAGTATTACTTTGAAATGGATCCGCTGACGGCATGCCAGACCGTGTACGGCTCAAATCCATTTCCGGAAGCAGTGCAGGTGGGAAACTACCTCAAGGGTCACGCCTCGCCAGGGGCTCGAATCGCCGTTTTGGGTTCCGAGCCGGAGATCTATTTTTATGCAGCCCGGCACTCGGCGACCGGTTATATCTATACCTACAGCCTGATGGAACGGCAGAGGTACGCCTTGGAGATGCAGAAGGAAATGATCGCCGATATTGAGGCGGCCCGGCCTGAGTTTGTGGTGTTCGTCAATGTGCCGGCGTCGTTCGGCAGGCTGCCGGCCTCGGAGACGCTGGTTTTCTCCTGGGCTAACGCGTACTTGCACAGTCAGTACGAAATGATCGGAACGGTGGATATGAACGAGCCGACAGACTACGTTTGGGGAGACGCTGCCAAAACTTATCAGCCCCGATCGCGATCGTTTATCGATGTGTTCAAAAGAAAAGAGAGTGCGGATTGATGCTGGCTGTCTTCCGGGATGCCGGTGCTATGGCCACATGCAGCGCGCCTGGTAAGCACCGCGGTTGCTTTACACTAGGCAAGGAATGCACAATCGGGTCACTCCTGCAGGAAGCAGATCAATGAGCCGGCCCTCCAACTTGGAATGGGATGGGGCGGCAACCGGCGAACAACCTTGAGAAATTGGAAATGGAGAATGAGTAATGAGTGTGGTGAGCCCAGGACAACATCGGATTTGGATTTTTGGGACCAGCCTGCGAGCGGCGGCGGCCGGGCTGGCGTTAGCAATCATGTTTGTGCTGACGCTCGGTGCAACCGAAGCAATACAGGCCCAGACGTTCCAGGTGATTCACAATTTCACCGGCGGGATCGACGGACAAGAGCCCAACTTCGGCCTTACGATTGACGCAGCAGGAACTCTGTATGGAACCACCTTTGAGGGCGACACCGGTACCGGCACGGCCTACAAGCTGGCGCATAAACCCACCGGCTGGGCATTGACCCCGCTTTACGTGTTTACTGTGACTAGTAACGGGGTTATTCCCTACTCCACATTAGTCATCGGCCGCGACGGCAAACTCTACGGTACGACTGGCTTTGGGGGAATTGGACCATGCCTGGCCTACGGGCACACCGGCTGCGGCACGGTCTTCAGTCTGCAGATTCCAGCCACATTCTGCCGCGCCTCCTACTGCCCCTGGACGGAAACCCCGCTTTATAAGTTCAGTGGACACAGTGATGGATCGAATCCCTACGGTGCAACGGTTGTCTTCGACCAGGCAGGTAATCTCTACGGCACGACGTTCGGTGGCGGCGGTGGAAGTTGTACGGCAGGCTGCGGCGTTGTTTATAAGCTGACGCCCGCCGGTAGCGGCTGGACAGAGAGCGTTGTTTACACCTTCACGGGAGGCGCAGACGGGGCATCTCCCTGGGCGGGCGTAACTCTCGACCAAGCTGGCAACCTCTACGGTACCACTTCCTCCGGCGGCGCATTCGGCGGCGGTACCGTTTACGAATTGAGTCCCTCAGGCTCCGGTTGGACACAGAAAACTCTTCACAGTTTTCAACGCCAGCCGGACGGAGCTAGTCCTTATGCCGGCCTCATCTTTGACCAGTCCGGCAATCTCTATGGCGCCACGCAATACGGAGGTTCGGGCGGCGGCGGCACGGCTTTCGAGCTGACGCCTTCGGGCGGCAGTTGGACCTATACCGTGCTTTATAACTTTATCGGGTCAGGCGGTGGGCTTGCCAAGGGGCCCGTTGCCAACCTCGTGATGGACAGCGCTGGTAACCTCTACGGCACGACGGCGGGCGATGGGGCGTATCGCTTCGGCTCCGCTTTCAAGCTGACCCACGGAACCGGCGGTTGGACTTATACCTCGCTGCACGACTTTACCAGCGGCCCCGATGGGGGATATCCACGCAGCAACCTGGTGTTCGACGCGAGCGGTAAGCTCTACGGCACTGCGTACGCTGGAGCCTACGGCAATGGTGTGGTCTTTCAGATTACGCCATAGCGTGGAATGGTTCAGAGGGTGGCGGCTTACTCCGCTGTTGGCTTCGCTTGAGGTCGCTCCCAGGATTGCGACTGAAGTCGCCTAGATAGAAGTCATTCACCTGCCGCTGGTTGTGAAACCTAGGGGAAGCTGTTTGCTGCCCAACGGAATGCCAAGACTCGACAAAAAACATGGGAGGAAGGCTGAACAGGGACGAGTCGCCAGCCTCGGAGTAAGCAGCGCAACCGCTGTGCGGGCCGATCCTCCTGCATTCCAGCGGCGCTGGTTTCTTGTTCTCGCCTGCATTGCCCTCGTCTACGCATTCCTGGCCGGCCTGCGCACGGTCGCGGACTACGATACCGGCTGGCAGTTGGCAACCGGACGCTGGGTGGTGCAACACCATCAAATCCCTTCCGTCGACGTCCTTTCCTATACCGCGCAGGGACAGCCCTGGACCTACCCCGTCGGAGCGGGAGTGATCTTCTACCTTGCTTTTCTTATGGGAGGCTACACACTAGTCTCTTGTATGGGGGCGGCGGCCTGCGTCGGTGCTGTCGCCTTGCTGCTCCGCCGAGGCAGCCCGTTAAGCGCCGGCCTTGCCCTCCTCGCCGTACCTCTCATCGCCTTACGCACCCCCCCGCGCGCCGACGCGTTTAGCGTCGTGCTCTTCGCGGCATTTCTATCGCTGCTCTGGGAGAACTACCAGACGGGGCGAGCTCATTTGTGGTTGCTGCCGCTGCTGATGCTGGTGTGGGTCAATGTTCACTTCGGCTTTGTCGCGGGCCTCGCGCTGATGCTCGCCTATGCCGGCATGGAATTGTCGGAGACGATTCTAGGTGAGGCGCGCCGCCGCGCCGCCATACTAAGGTTGCGCCGTGCATCAGGATGGTTGTTGTGCGCGGCCGTCGTGACGCTGGTGAATCCCTGGGGCTGGGGGGTCTACCGTGCGCTGCTGCTCCAAACCCGTGCCGCCGGGCACCAGGAAGTCTTGATCGCGGAGTGGACAAGCCTGCCCCTGAATTGGGTCGCCTTCAGCCGCGCGCTGTGGCTGCGGGATACCCGCGGCGCTCTCTATTTGCTGCTGGCTATCGCCGTGGTCGCCGCCGTGGTTGCTTTGTTTCGTGCGCAATGGTGGGGGGCAATCTTGTTGCTGACGGCACTCTACGCGCCTGTGCGTCATGTTCGCATGGGGGCTGTATTTTCCTGCGTGGTGGTCATTGTTGGCGGATCAATTCTGTGGGAGGCAGTGCTCCGCCTAAGTTCTCACATTCGACCGTCACAAATAGGTTCGTTCGTTGCAATTGGGGCGGTGGCACTTTTGGCAGCGCTCGCCTCTGCGCGCTCCTTCGATCTCGTCACGAACCGCCACTATTTTGGCGGCGACACCGACAATGCGACCTTTGGGGCGGGTTTAAGCTGGTGGTTCCCGCAACGTGCGGTTGAATTCATCCAGAGCGAGAACGTGCCGGGAGAAATCTTCAACGGGTACAACGCCGGGGGATACCTTTCCTGGGCACTCGGCCCGCAGCGTCGTGACTATATCGACGGGCGGGACACGCTGTTTGGAACCGAACGCATTGAACGGGCTCGTCACCTGCTCGAAAGTTCGCCGGATTCAGCTATTTGGCAGCAGGAAGCGGACCAGTACCACATCAACAGCATCATTCTTTCCCTGGCGCGCTACGATGGCCTCCAATTTGTCCGGCTCAAGGACTTCTGTAATAGCCGGGATTGGCGGCCAGTTTACTTGGACGAAGTCTCCGCGGTGTTTGTGCGCCGCAAGCCGGAGACGGAGGACCTGATCCTCCGCTCGAAAGTGGATTGCGCAACCGCGCCGTTGCCTGCCAGTACACCGGCGCAGGATAGCGCCGGGGCGTTCAACCGATGGGCCAACGCGGCCAGTGTTCTTTCTGCTCTGGATCGTAACTACGAGGCGCTCGCGGCAACCGATAAGGCCATTGCGATTTTTCCCGGCAGCGCAATCGTTCATCTGGTGCGCGCCCACGTCCTCGGCCAGTTGAGTCGTTTCCCGGAGGCGGAACGCGAATATCGTGCGGCCGTCTCGCTTCATCCTGACGAATTCACTTGGTCAGCACTGGCGGACTTCTATCGAAAACAAAACCGCGATGCGGATGCGATTCAGGCGCTGCAGAAAGCGGTTCAACTCCAGGCAAGACCCGAGTTGTCGCTGGTCCAGCTAGGGTACTATTTCCTCCAATTGGGACAGCCAAAGGAGGCGCTGGCTGCATTCGACAAGGCGGTTCAAAGCGCCGCGCCGGAAGTCACCAACGCCACTGGAAGAGGCTCATTTCGCTACAATGTGGCGACCGGTCGCGCACGGGCCTATGAAATCCTTGGCGATGTCCAGCGAGCCATCTCGTATCAAGAAGAAGCGATCCGGCTTGCACCAGATGCTCCCCAGCCCTGGCTAAATCTAGCTCAGCTCTATCACCTCGATGGCCGCTCTGCCGATGAAGAACGTGCTAAGGCACACGCCGCAACGCTCATAGAAAACCAGCGTCGCTGACGCCAGACCTCTGCTGGAAATGAACGCCACCAGGGCTAAGGCGCGGCGCTGACTGGCTGGGTGTGCAACTTGGCTGCGGTTTCAGGGTTCGCAAGCAGCCGTCGATAGATCAGATCGGCGACGTACGCGTTTCCCGCCTCAGTATAATGGCCGGCGGCTCCCCGGAAATCGATCGTCCCCCGGGCGATGAAGATTCTGTCTAACTCGTCGGGAGGAAGGCGGTGGAAGTCGTCGAAGAGGTCGAGGTACAGAAGGCCGCGTTGGCGCGCGTAATCGGCTAGAACCTTTCGCCAGGACCCCTCCAATATCCAGTCCTCTCGTGTCGGAAGGTAAACCAGAACGAGCACACTGTTCTTCACCCGGTTCGCCTTACAAAGATCGTCGAGCATGTACGAAAAGACCCGGGCCGTCTCCTGGTTGCTCGCCGTCGGGGTCACAGCAGCAGCAGTATCGAGCCTCAGCGTCCTGCGGAGGATCCGGGTGATGCTTAGGTTGGACAGAGCGTTTTGCGCACGCGCTAACCTGGGCGACCAAGCCTCCATCGAAACCGGAACAGGCACGTTGGTGATGACGAGCTGATCGTTTTTGACCGCGAGCAGCGGTTTCCCATATCCGATGAACGACGGGTTCTGCATTCGGTATAAATCGGCTGAGATGAGCGCAAAAATCTGCATGTCGTGGTCAAACGCCGCTCCGTCGCGTTTGTACCAGAGATAAGCTTGGTCCGCTCCGTACCCTCCCTGACCCATATTGACGGTCTCGATATTCGGGGCGCGCGTCGCGAGAAGTTGCGACCACGTGTGATCATTGTCAACCCCGTAACCGAGCGTAAAGGAGTCGCCCGAACAGATGATGCGCGTCTTGCCGGACGGCACCTGCTTGGTGAAATCCACGTTGTTGCGAAACCGCTGCGAGTTCGTCCTTAGGTATTTCCCCGGCCCGTAAACGTTGGGGAGATATACGTTCGGGAGATTCACCCATCCGAGGTCGCGATCATACTCGGTGTAGAGACTCTCCGCAAACGGCCGCGACTCGAAGGCATCGTGAAAGGTGTAGTAAATACTAGCCATCCCCTCCAGTACCAGGAGCAGGACGAGCGTGGCGGCGATGTTGTAGAAGACAAACCCGGCGGTGCGGCGGACTGAGACTTCAGGACGCGTCATTGAGATTGCCCCAGCTCCCAGCGGCGCTCAGGGTCTAATTTACGGTTCACGTTCATTCTGCACCCCTACTGTGCCAAAAGTCTCTCTGCGACGCGCTGGGCCTCGGTGAAATTTCTTGACAGGACCTTGGCCCGCTGCGTGGCGGTTGCAGCTTCGTCCTTACGGCCAGTCTGCTCCAAGGCGCGAGCCAGCAGCAGATAACCGACATCCGTAGGCTGGATCTTCATGCCTTCCGAATACGACTGGATGGCTCCGTCAAAGTTTTTCGACTTTTGCCTGGCCAATCCCAAGTCAAGCCAGGCCCCGATCTTTTGAGGATTGAGGCCCACTGCCGCCTGTAAGCTCTCCTGGGCCTGCGTCAGATTTCCCAGGTCAAGATAGGCATGTCCCAGGTTAGCGAATGCCGAAGCTCTGATTCCCGAATTCTGCTGTGGAAGGGACTGGGTCGCCCTTATCACGATCTGGTATTGCTCGATCGCCTCCGGTAATTGGCCGTGCTGCTGGTCGTAAAATCCGATATTCATATGGCTGATAGCGAAGGAAGGTCTGATCGCCACGGCCTTGTAGAAATGGGTCATGGCTTCTTGCTGTTCTCCCCTGGCCTGCAGCGCCTCTCCCAAATCTTCCTCGGCTTCGTAATTGCCGCTCGTGACCTGCAACGTGCGCGACCATAACGTCACATTGTCCTTCCAGTAGTCGATCTGCCGATGAGCGACCACCGTCAGCGCCAGTAAAACGCCGGCGCAAACTGTTGCCAGCAAAATAGCGCTGATGGGCTGTCGACTAAAAGGTATCTGATAAATCCGGCCTTGAAAGGGCACGGCTTCAGCCGTGCCGGAAGTGGCCATTTTTGGAATGGGCTTTAGCCCCTGAGGCATTTCGCTTTGCGCCGGTCGGGTACTTATGAGATGGCTTGTAGCTGCTGCTTCTGCGCTCGCGGTTTTCACCTCCCCGCGACGGCCCTTCAGCCACTGACTACTAGCCACGACACAATCCGCCACGCCCCAGCAGATCATAAGGAACAAGCCGATAAATGGCAGGTACGCGTAACGGTCCGCCATCGCCTGCTTGCCTACCTGCACTAGGCCGATCATGGGTATCAAGGTCCCCAAGAACCACAGCCATCCCACCGGGAGATACCGGCGACGCCGTGCGGCGGTGACCAGCTCAGTGACCATGAGCAGAAAGAGCAACGCCGAGAGGACCTCCCATTTCGGCAGCGAATTGCCGGGATGGGGATACATAGGCACAAGACGGGCCGGCCAAAACGCTTTAGCCACGTAGCGGGCGTAGGAAACAATCGCATTGGCCAGTCTCGCCGAAAGCGACACATCCGGATTGAAGCCGCCGCCCACCAACTGCGCTTTCATGGTGATCACGGCGCTAATGGCGGACAGCGCGACTAGTGGGAGTTTCTCCAATAGCAATTGGGAAAAACTTCTGGCGGGAATCGCGTCTGGCGCTTTTATCGCGGAAAAAGGTTCCTGATCTGTGGCGAACATCCGCCGCAAAGGCCAATAATCCCAGAGCAGCAGAACGAAGGGCAAGGTAATCACCTGCGGCTTGGCCATGAGTCCCAGCGCGAACAAAAATGCGACGACGGAGTAGCGCCCGGGTCGGGGTTCGCGCGCATACCATCGGTAAGCTCCCAGCGCCAGCAGGAAAAACAACATGCTGAGCAGGTTTTTGCGCTCGGCAACCCAAACCACAGATTCGACGTTGACGGGATGCAGGGCAAACAGCGCAGCCACCATGATGCTGCGGCCCATGAACCCGGTCGCCTGCCGCAGGATCCAGAACAGCAGCGCTGCATTCAGGGCATGAAGCACTAAATTTGTGCCGTGATGGCCAGCCGGATCGAGCTGAAAAAATTGGCAATCCAGGGCGTGAGACAGCCAGGTCAAAGGATGCCAGTTGGCCAGATCGTAGCTGGTGAATCCCCACTCGACCGTGTCCCAGTTGAGCCCCGCTTGAACGTGGACGTTTTCCGTTACATAGCCGTCGTCGTCATAATTGACGAACGGGTGATGAATCGCCGGGTAGTAAAGAACGAGTGTGGCGACTACCAGGACCAGACCGAGAACAAGGGTTCGCTTCGCCGGTTGAGCGAACCGGCCCGTCCCCGGCTGGAACGTAGCCCTCTTCCTCGGTTTTGCGTGAACATGCTTGGATTTCAAGCCAGCAGTAGTCACTCGTCCCCCGTTTTCGACGAGTATATGCGATGACGCTTTCTTCGGCGCTTCCAGGGAATGTGCTTCTTGGTGGGAGCCCCCGCATTTATGCGGGGGAAAAGTTTCGACTTTGATCATGCGCTTTAGCGCTGGCCTCGGGACTTCCCGCGGCCTGAGGTCCGCGACCTCAGGTGGTAAAGCTTTTTTTCTTCTTATCCCTAGACGCGAGTCTGAAGGGCTTGTGAGAACTCGTTCTGAGTTTGCACGGTGGGATGATTGCGCAAAATCCAAGCCCCGCAGGGGCGAAATAATAATAGCCCAGGGCGTAAGCCCTGGGTAAAGTGGAAAAAAATGACGAGTCCCTTTGGGGACGGCAGAGTTCTCACACACCCTCTCAAGGCCCGCACCACCCGTACATTCATCCTGGAACTGCTCTAATGTCCTCCATGATACGGATGGCCCTTTAGGATGGTGAATCCCCGATAGAGCTGCTCCAGCAGTACGACGCGCGCCAGTTCGTGCGGCAGCGTCACCTTTCCGAAGGACAGAATGTTAGACGCGGCGGCTCGCGTGGCGTCACTCCAGCCATCGGCAGGACCGATCGCAAACAGCAACTCCTGGGTGTCGTGCGATTGGTGATACTGGAGAAAGTTGGCAATCTCTTCCGAGGTGAGTTGCCGGCCGCGGGCATCCAGCAGCACCAGCACTGGCGGTTTGCGGCTTGTGCTTTTTTCCACCAGCTTTAGCAGCGCGGCTTCGGATGTCAGCTCTTGCGCATCGCAGGCGGCGTAGCGCGAGAGCCTCTTCAGGTATTCCGCGGTGAGAGATTGAATCGGCGAACTGCGGGTCCTGCCAATCCATGCGATGCGAAGCTTCACGGCTCAGGAACTCTTGCGCGGACGCGTCGTCGTGCCGCGCTTTCGAGGCGCAGTCTTGGC
Source organism: Terriglobales bacterium (assembly GCA_036511435.1). Taxonomy (GTDB): domain Bacteria; phylum Acidobacteriota; class Terriglobia; order Terriglobales; family Acidobacteriaceae; genus Bog-257. The sequence goes on from DATCCF010000183.1 coordinate 24,846, forward strand.
TGCAGACCTCGTTGCCGATTTTGCCGCCTTGGCTGGCTTCGCGCGAGCAACGGCCTTCTTGGCTGCGGGTTTGCGGGCAGCCTTCTCCAGGTCGGCGAGTTGCAGCCGCTTGGCCGTCTTCCACAGCCGCTCCAAATCGTAAAACTTCCGCGCGCTCTCAGAGAAAATGTGCACCACGAAATCCACGTAGTCCAGCAGGACCCAATCGGCATGGTTGTAGCCTTCGCGGTGCGCGGGTTCCACTCCGGTAGCGCTGAGCTTCTCATCCACCTCGTCGGCGATGGCTTGCACCTGCCGCGGATTGGCGCCTGAACAAATCACGAAATAGTCGGTGAAACCGCTGGCCTGCTCGTCGAGTCGCAGGATGCTGATGTCCGCAGCCTTCTTCTCCTGACAAGCGCGCACGGCAATGGCGACTTGCGCCCTCGATTCATTTCTCTTCATACGTTCGGCTCGATTTGCCTCGACTGACTTCTCTTCTTGCCGGCTGGATTCCGATACAACTGCTCCTTCTGGATGTATTCCGCTACGGCGTCGGGAACTAACCGCTTCAGCGCGCCGCCGCGTTCCACGGCCGCGCGGATCTGCGTGGCCGAAACATTTTCGTGGGTCTCGGGCAGCATGTGCAGGGTAGCGCCCGGCAACACCAGCGGTCCCTCCATCTTCTGCTTACGGAACAACTTTGTCACTGCCGCACTGGGCCGCAACTTCACCGGCAACGACGAAGCGACATCGGCCAGCGAGTATCCCGGACGCGCAGCTACGATGAAATCGCATTCGCCCAGCAGGGCCTCGGCCTCGTACCACTTGGCGATGTCCTTGAACGCGTCCATGCCTATCAGGAAGTATAGGTGGTCGCTCTTGCTCAGCATCGCCTTCACGCGACGGACGGTGTCAATCGAGTAGCTCGGCTTGCGGCGGCTACCGTCAGTCGCGGGATCGGGAGCTTCCAACAGCGAGGGTACGAACGCCTTCTCGTCCACGAGCGCGAGCGCAACCATGGCGTAACGATGATAGAACGGCAGGATCGGCGTCTTCTGCTTATGCGGCGGTATATCGGCGGGAATAAACCACACCTGCTTCAATCCGAACTTTGCGGCGGCAGCGCGGGCCACGATTACGTGTCCGCGATGAATGGGATCGAAGGTGCCGCCAAACAGTGCGATGTTCATTTAATAGCAATCGGCAATCAGCCGTGCGCGATCGGGAAAACCCAAGCTTACTTTGGCGGCTGCTTGGAATTGTCCTTCATCTGGTTGGAATTCTTGATGAATACCACGGTCTTCCAGATATCGTCGTCGGAGAGCACGCCGTCCCATCCCGGCATGGCGGTGTAGCGCACCCCATACTTGATGACATAAAAAAGATTGCCGTCAGGATCGTCGGGGCTGTGACTCATGAGTTCCGGCACTGACGGATAAAACTTCGTCCGCATGGGCGACGCGGGATCTTTCAGGCTGCCGTGGCACAAGGCGCAGTTCTTGTCGTAAGTCATGGAGCCGTCCATGATGGTGTCCGTGGTTGGCTGGAAGGGATTGGCCTGCTTGGGAGCGTGCCCAGCCACCCACTCGTCCAGCGACTTCATGGCTGTCTGCCGTTCCAAGGTACTGGGCGTGTTGCCCACGGCCCGGGTGTCGAAGTGTCCCGTGGTCGCGTAGTAATAGGCTCCGCCGAAAACGACGAGCAGTGTAATGATGACTCCCACGATAAATCCGCGCATGTTCCTCCTCTGAGCTTTTCGCTCCGCTCCGTCGCCGGAGGATTCCTTATCG
>DATCCF010000184.1:0-18805 GCA_036511435.1 Terriglobales bacterium
CTTCGCTCATAGACCTGCAGAAGCTTGCAGCGCAAATCATCCGAATATGGTCGTGGCATGGCTGGGCTTGCGGAGATCGCCATCTGCAGCCTACTGCCTCCCCTCACTTTCGGATATAGCTTCTAAGGAACTGCTCTAGACTGAGCCGCGCCTACGGCGCTGGATTTTCCACTAGCAAAATTCCCCTGGCAAACACGAAGTTTCGTTCTCACCCACGCTCTGAAGCCCCCGCTAACCGTACACCATCCCGCGCAAAAAAAATCAAGCCGGAGTAAATTGACTCCGGCTTCTCGATCATCCCCAGGATTACAAAGGAGGGTCAGAGCAATAGCTTGCGACGGAAAACTCCGGCGAGTCCGAGAATTGCAGAGCCAAACAACGTAATGCCGCTGGGCTCGGGAACGGGCGTGACCCAATCACCGCTGAAACTGGCGCCGTTGGGATCGCCGCCGGTTAAGATGTTGACAAAGAACGGATCTTCGTTGATCAGCAGGTCGCCACCTGGGAGAGCGGTGAATGTTATCGAATCCGTGGTCAGAGTAACGTTCCAAGGCTGCGAATAGGGCGAAGCACAAAACACGGTTCCGCCAAAAGGCCCGCCGTTGCAGGTCGTCCCCATGTCCATAGGATGAATGGATATTCCCGATCCCGGGGCCAGGTCGAAGGTGATCGTGGATTGATCGGTGGTCGGCCCACTCCAAGTCGTGAGAGTGGCACCCACCCCCGGAATTCCCCAGTCCGGTTCGAACACCACACCATCGAAATTGTAGGCGAAAGGCTGCCCCGGATTTACCACTCCGCTGGATCCCAATCCGCTAAAAGGAATGTTGCCAGCCACGGCTGCCATGGAAGCTAGCAGAACCAGGCACAGCAAGCCAGCTACTTTGCGCATCCCTTTCTCCCCTCAAACTGTGGGACTTTGCGTCCCGACGACAACGCTGCATGTACGTTACCACTGTTTTGCCGTATAAGTACTTCAGATTTCTGTACTGAAGGACAGAAGGGTCGCAGTGCGAGTGCAAAACTTTGCACATCATGTGCAATAAATTTCCCAAACAGCCAGGTTTCGAGTAGTGTCCCTACCTCGGAAGAACTAGGCCATGCTTTACAGGACAACGAGTCCAGCGTAGTATTCCCATCCGAATGGAGATGGTGCTGAACCAGGTTTGTTCCAACTGCGGCAACGCGCGGTTGCCGGATGGACGGTTCTGCTTATTCTGTGGAGACTTGCTTTCGGAGCCCAACTCCAAGGGTATAGTGCCTTCTCAACCTACCAAGCCGCTAGCACCTTCAGCGCCAACCGGGCTGGCTCTTGCTGACTACGCCGGATTCTGGCTTCGCGCCTGGGCGGGTGCGATCGACGTAGCCTTGGAGGTCAGCGGCGCGCTAGTGCTTACATACGCCATCGATCTTGTGCTCCGGCGTTTTGGCCGCCTGCTGGGAATTTCCCCCAACGTGTTAAAGGTGGCCACCGGGATGGCTTTCATCCTGATCCTGGCCGTCGGTTCGTGGTTGTACTGTGCGTTCACCGAAAGTTCATCGTGGCGGGCCACCGTCGGCAAGCGCATTTTGGGTCTGCAGGTGGTCACCGCTGAGGGCGACAGAATCGGGTTCGGACAGGCGACGGTTCGCCATTTCATGAAATTTCTCTCCCTGTTCTTCTTGACGATCGGGTTCATGATGGCGGGCTGGACCGAGCGCCGCCAGGCGCTGCACGACATACCTTCCGACTGTCTGGTCATCCGGGTACCGCGTGAAAGAAGTTTTTCCTTGCTGCACGGTTAAGGCGGCTCCGCCCTCCAGTTCCACGTTTTCATCGACCGTGCCCGCTAGCGTAATATCGAGCCTAGATGTTCCAATCCACAGCTCAAGTACGCAAGTGGCTGGTCGGGAGTGTGGTGTTGCTGGTGGCGGCGGTCGCTGTGTCGTACTGGATCGCCCGCTCCCGCGTTGGTCCCACGTTGCACAATGTGCCCGCACAATTGGGCATCGACATTCAGCAGACCAGCGAGGGGTTCTCGCTTTCCAAGTCGGAAGGTGGGCGCACTCTCTACACCATTCGCGCTTCCAAGGCGGTGCAGTTCAAGGCTGGCGGCCACGCCGATCTGCGCAACGTTCATATTGTCGTGTACGGGCGCGAGCACGACCGTTATGACCAGATTTATGGCAATCAGTTCACCTACGATCCGCAGACCGGCGACATCAACGCCGTGAGTGAGGTGGATATCGATCTCCAGGGGAACGCCCAGGGTCCGCAGAAGCCTGACCAGGCCCCGCCCGAGGAACTGAAGAATCCGATTCACTTGTGGACCCGTTCCCTCACCTTCAACCAGAAGACCGGGACCGCGCACACCGACGAAGTAGTGGAGTTTCGCACGGCCCAGGCCACGGGATCGGCGAAAGGCGCGTACTACGATTCCAAGAGCAATGAACTTCTGTTGAAGTCCGATGTTCACATCGTCACTACCGGCCAGCAACCGGCGACCATCACCGGCAGCAGCGGCACAATTCAGAAGATTCCCCGCCAGGCCACCCTTGAAAATGCGCGCCTCGAACAGCCGGACCGGACACTGACCGCCGATAAAGGAACGCTGCTGTTCGAAGAGGACAACACAGTGCAGCACGTAGTGGCCGAAGGCCATGTCCACCTGCAGAGCCGCGGACCATCCGTCGTCGACATCACCGGGCCGCGCGGGAATGTAAACATGGGTCCAAACAATTCCGTCCAGCAGGCGACTCTCTCCGGGGGCGCTAAATTCGAGTCACACGGCGCGAATGTAGCGCATGGTTCGGCGGACAGGTTTGTGCTTGATTTCGACGATCAGAACCAGCCGTTGCGGCTTCACATGGTGAAGGACGCGCGCATGATGCAGGACCCCAAGCCGGGCAAGTCTGGCAGCAGTGGCCAGCCTATGGAAATTGCCGCCGACCAACTCGATTTCCAACTCCAGAATGGAAACCAGCTCAAGACCGGCGACACCGTCGGCAAGGCCTCCATCACCATTTTCCCTGCGCCACCGAGCTCACGAAAGCAGAAAAGCGCCAGCACTGGCGATAAGGAAACTGGAGGGAACTCCACCACGGTCGCTACTGCTGGCAAGTTTCACGCTACTTTCGATAGCAACAATCGCATGCAAGCGCTGCACGGTGCGCCGGACTCGCGGATCGTTTCCACCTCTCCTGGAGAGCCAGACAAGGTCAGCGTGGCGCGCAACCTGGATGTGACTTTCGCTCCCGATGGCGGGGTGCAGAAACTGGTGCAGACGGGAGACTTCCAATATCACGAAGCTTCCGCCAAGCCTGACGCGGGCGGACGGAAGGCTTTCGCCGACGTTGCGACCTATACACCGAGCGACGCAATGCTACTGCTGACTGGTTCGCCGCGCGTCATCGACGGCGGGGTCACCACGACGGCGGTGACGGTGCGCATCAATCGCCAGACTGGTGAAGGCTTCGCTGACGACAACGTGAAGACGACATACAGCGATCTCAAGCCGCAACCCGATGGCGCGTTACTAGCCAGATCGGATCCGGTACACGTGACCGCACAGCACATGACTGCGCACAAGCAGCAAGGTGTGGCGCACTACACGGGCAACGTACGGCTGTGGCAGACGGCCAACGTGGTGCGCGCGCCCAAGATCGACTTTAACGATCAGAAGCGCAGCCTGGTTGCCGAGTCCGATGCGTCGCAGAGAGTTTTGAGTTTATTCATGCAGCGGGGGCAGGACGGAAAGCTTACGCCGGTCGATGTGACCTCCGACAAGCTGACCTACACGGATGAAGAACGTCGCGCTCGTTACACCGGCGACGTCTTCGCCAAAACTGCGACCAACACGATCAATGCGAAGCTGATTGACGTCTATCTCAAGCCGGCGGATGCGGATGCGAAAGACACGACCTCAGCGCCACCAAGCGCGCAGAAGAAAGCGATCATCCCCGGTTCGGAGGGGCCTAGCCAGATCGACCATATGATCGCGGTTGGCAAGGTGGTAGTCACCGGGCCGAGCCGGCGGGCCGTGGGAGATCGGCTGGTTTATACTGCCGACGATGGGAAATATTTCTTGACTGGGAAATCTCCTAGCATTTTTGATGCCGAACACGGTACTGTATGGGGCGATTCTTTGACTTTCTACAGTCGCGATGATAGGGTGCTGGTAGAAAGTAAACGCTCTTCCCCCACCATTACTCGCGCACGTACCACGAAGTAAATGCAGACGTTATCGGCGGATGAGATCGGCAAAAGCTACCGCGGTCGAAGGGTCGTCAGCGCGGTCAGCTTCCACGTAAAACAAGGTGAAGTGATCGGTCTGCTGGGGCCGAACGGCGCCGGCAAGACCACGAGTTTCTACATTATCGTGGGGCTCATTCCTGCCGAGACTGGCCGGGTTCTGATCAATGGGCAGGACATTACCGACGAGCCCATGTATCTGCGGGCCCGGAATTATGGGATCGGTTACCTGCCGCAGGAGCCATCCATCTTCCGCAAGCTGACGGTCGAGGACAATATCCTGGCAGTACTGGAGGCGCAGCCGATTTCATGGCATGAGCGCCGGGAGCGGATGGAGAAGCTGATCGACCAGTTGGGATTGGGTGTCATCCGGAAGAATCGGGGTTACGCACTGTCAGGTGGCGAGCGCCGGCGAGTTGAGATTGCCCGCTGTCTGTGTATCTCACCGGCGTTCATCCTGCTGGATGAACCCTTTTCCGGAATCGATCCCATCGCGGTACTGGATTTGCAAAAAATCATCTTCGATTTGAAGGCTAGTGGGATCGGAGTGCTGGTTACCGATCATAATGTACGTGAGACGCTGTCGGTCACCGATCGCGCTTACATCATCAACGAGGGGCGTATATTCCGGACGGGCACGCCGGAGCAACTCGGAAATGATCCTGAAGTTAAACGAGTTTACTTAGGCGAGAGCTTCTCGTTAGTTTAGAATTCGTACGGGGGCCGCGCCCCTTAGGGAATCCGTTGCATGGCTTTGTTGCAGCCCAAGTTAAGCCTCAGAGTTTCCCAGAAGCAGATTCTGACTCCTGGACTCGTGCAGATGGTCAGCCTCCTGGCGCTCAACAAACTTGAGCTGGCGGACATGATTACTGCTGAGTTGACGGAGAATCCCGTACTTGAGGAACTTGACGATTCGGTCCCTTTGCTCGATGAAGTCTCGGCTCGCGAAGAGAAGATGGAGCGCGACAGCTCCATCACCATCCAGGAAGAGCAGCCGGTAACCCCGCAGGAAAAAGATCCCTTCGACGAAATCGATTTCGGCTCGTTCTTCTCCGAATATCTGGATCCGGGTTTGCGCACCTCGATCGAGATGGAAGAGAGCGAGAAGCCCTCATTCGAGAATTTCCTCTCCAAACCCACTACGCTCACGGACCACCTGATGTGGCAGCTTGGATCGCTGCATGTCAATGAAGACGTCTATCGAGCGGCGGAGCTGGTGATCGGGAACCTCAATGAGGAAGGCTATTTGACTGCGACGGACGACGAACTGCTTGGGCTGGCTGACGAACAACAAGCCGCCAGTTTCGATGCGCAGGCTCCGGACCCATCCGCAAGCAGCGTGGAGGCGCCGAGTCAGTCAGCGGCGGCCGGCCTGCCAGCCGAGAATGACTTAGACCCGGAGATTTCAGAATCCAACGTGGCCATAGCCGAGGAAGAGTCCTCGGTGCGTGAAGCGCAGACTCAAGAACTCGAACCCGAGATTCCCCGTCCAACGCTGGTGCCCCGCCGAACCATTCCGGCACGGGTTTCCTTTAGCCGCGACGCCCTGCGCGAAGCGATAGACCTGGTGCGCCAGATGGATCCCATCGGGGTTGGCGCCCGCGATTTGCGGGAATGCTTGCTGGCCCAGTTACAGGACTTGAAGCGCGTCGATCGCAAGCACGTCAATGGCAGTCACGCAGCGGAACTGGAGGCGCTGGACGATGCCATCGTGCTGGTGACCGAGCATCTCCACGCCCTGCAGAACAAGCATTACAAGGAGGTGGCCAAGGCCATGGGCCGGCCACTGGAAGCGGTGATGCATGGCATGGACTTCATCCGTACCCTCGATCCGCGTCCCGGACTGCGCTACAACAAGGCCACAACCCGGTTGATCGAGCCGGACGTGGCGTTCGTCAAGCAAGGGGACGAGTATCTCGTCATGATGAACGACGAGGAGATTCCGCAGTTGCGTCTGAACCCGACCTATCGGCGGCTGTTGAGCCGCGATGTGGCGGAGAAAGACGTGCGCAATTACGTCAAAGAGCGCTATAAATCGGCCATCCAGCTCATCAAGAACATCGAGCAGCGCAAGCAGACGATTTTGCGCGTTTGCTATTCGATTTTGGCGCGCCAGCGCGATTTCCTCGACCATGGCATTGACCGTCTGAAGCCCATGATGATCAAGGAAGTGGCGGAGGAGATCGGGGTACATCCCTCGACCGTGAGCCGCGCTGTAGCCAACAAGTACGCTCACACCCCGCAAGGCGTTTTCGAACTCCGATACTTCTTCAGCGAGAGCGTCAACGGTCCTGAGGGCAGCAGCACCTCGCTGCTTATCCTCAAGCGCCGGGTCAAGAAGCTCATCGAAGAAGAAGATCCCACCAGGCCGTTGACCGACGAGCAGATTACCCGCATCCTCCAGTCGCAGGGCATCCAGGTCACTCGCCGCACGGTTGCGAAGTACAGGGAAGACATGCGCATCCCGAGCACCCACCAGCGCAGAGTAAAGAACTAGCGGCTGTACCGGCGTTGCAACCGGGTTTGCTAGTTGCGAAACACCAGACACTAAAATGATAAGGGGGGTAGCCGGAGGAACATTACGTCGCCAACTACTAAGCCGCTCGCTGTGCGAGCAGATAGGATGCGATATGAAAACCTATGAAGAAGTTGCGGCGCTGTTTGCCCAGTATGAAGGCAACGGCAAGGGTATACACCACAATCGCATGAGTACCACTCGTGTGGCCAACCCGTCTGCTATCTTCTTCCCGAAGCTGAAGGATACGAGTGAGTCCATGCCAACGAGTGTCGGATGGGACAAGCTTGAGATCCCGTTCGCCGACGTAAAGCAGCATGTCGTGTTCGTTGAGGAGAAAGGCGAGAGTCGCGTCTACGATCTTGCACCAGCCCCAGAGTCAAAGGCAGTCACGCAAGCTGCTGCTGCGCGAAGGCCGTCGATTGACGAGCGTATCGAAGCCCTGACGATCAGCCTAGAGCTGCTCGCGAAGCAAAGCGAGCAGCAAGGTAGGCGTATGGACAGGCTGCATGAAGATGTAGCTGCACACGAGGGGGAAATGCAGCGCTTTCGTCATGCGCTCCGTGCTGCGCTGGAAGCGTATCTCGGCAACGGAGATGGCGGAAAAGAACAATGAAGCCAGCTTGAGAGTTCTTCAAGAAGGGAGCTCAATGACAGTAGAATACTTCGGCAAGCAATACGAAATCACTCCCGCCGTTCGTGATGAGGTCGAATTGGGCCTCACCAAGCTGACCAAGATCCTTGGCGAAAACATCAAGAGCAAAGTTATCCTGTCGGTGGAGAAGCATCGCAACATCGCGGAAATCACGGTGAAGCGGCGGCGCGGCCATCTGGTGGGACTCGCCGAGGCCACGGACATGGTTGCCGCCGTCAACCAGGCTCTGGAACATATCGAGACGCAAGTGCTCCGGCACAACGGCCGCCGCCGCAATATTGGCCGTAAACCTAAAGACAAGAGTTGGACGGCTCCCGTGGCGGCAGAAAGCGAAATGCAGATCTCCGTGGGCGCCAACCCTGCAACCGCGGTTCCGGTGGTGGTGCATAAGTTTCCCTCCATCGCTCGCACCACCGAGGCGCATCTGGTGCACACTACCGACTCCATCGCGATGCGGCCGATGGCGATCGAGGAAGCGGTCAAGGAATGCGAATTCCGCGATCGCGAGGTATTTGTCTTCCGCGATCCCAAGGGGCAGGTCAGGGTCTTGCATCGCCGCAGGGACGGCAAGATCGAGTTGATCGAAGTGCCGTAAGAAGAATTCAATTGGAGATAAGACAAGGGCGCCGAGTTCGGTGCCCTTGTCGCTCGCAGTGCAGCATCGGTTATGGAAGGGGCGCGGCTTTAGAAGCTGCGAAGAAACTCCGCGCGAATGTGATTTGAATGGGCACGGCTTCACAGGCCGCGGAAAAACTCGGGGCGAAGTCTTTTGGTGGAGCCCCCTGCTTCAGCAGGGGGGAGCTGGACTTCAGTCCGGCGGAGAAGGAGCGATTTTGAAAATGGGCTTTAGCCCTGGGTTTTTCGATCCCCGGCGCTAAAGCGCGTGATCAAAGCCAAACTCTTCCCGGAGCGCTGAAGCGCTCCTCCCCTGCATGAATGCGGGGGCTCACACCAAGAAATACATTCCACGGGCTACGCTCTGACTTTTCCGGCAGCCTCATAGCCGATCACTCCCCGCCCGCCAACTCGTCGAGCATGGCTTCCATCTCCGCCAGGGCGTGCTGATTGCGGGTGCGGCGCGCGCATTCGATGCCTTGCTGCAACAGCGACTGCGCTTCCTGTTTGCGCTCCGCGCGGGCGAGGGCCTGCGCCGCCATGAAGTATCCGTTGGTGTAGTCGGGATGGGCCGCGAGCAAACGTTGGAACTCCGCGAGCGCAGCGTCGGTCTCGCCCGAGCCCGAATACTCCAAGCCAAGCGCGTAGCGCGCAAAAGCGTCGTCGGGATTTGCGTCCAGTATCTCTTTCAGCGCCGCCACGCGGGTTTCATCGGGCATGGATATTCTCCATTCAGGACTTGCGCAATCTGCCGCTTCACTGGATCGTTAACGTCGCAATCGTAAATCAACACGTGGAATCAGGAAAATCAGGAACGGGCATACAGGTCTTCCCGCTTCCATGTTCGCTCTCCCACTTTGACTTGGAGTTGTGCGAAGCTCCGCTCCAAGTCTTCTCGCTCCCGTCGTCTCCGGCCCGATGCGGCATCTTCGGCCGCGAGTTTTTCCAGGTACTCGCGCACCAGTCCATTCACCGTCGTACCCTGTTCGAGGGCGATTTTACGGGCCTTCTTGACCAGTCGGTCATCCAAGGAAAGTGTAATACGCATGAGCACACAATAAGGGAGTCACTCAATGGGTGTAAATGGGTTACCCAACCCGGTAGTCGCCACCCTCTTGAGACATGATATTGATATCGCCAGTACAATGGCGTTTAACCGTATCAGTATCACGCGAGGATTTTGTGGCCTGTCCCTTCTTCATGCCAGAACAGCGATTCGATTCAGACTGGCCGTTTCCGCAGCGGCTTCCCCTGGGCGCAGGATGGACGGGAACATGCACCGCGCCCGGTCACGAAGGCGCGCGGCCGAGCGACGAAGAACTGAGGTCGGGTTGTAATCTCGGCTACGCGAAGACCTGCAGCCGCCTTCCTGCCGACCGCCATGCCGACGCAGTCCGTTTTGTGCTGGGCGAGGAACGCGATGGCATTCTGCGCGTGCTCTTTGTCTGCGAGCGCGATTACCTGCCCGCGGGTCACGGGGAGCTGCTGTATAAGACTGCGAACGCATCGTGGCTCCATTCGCATCCCGACCCGCGCGTGCAACGGATGGCCGAGTGTTACGTGCAGGCGCAGCGTACAAGGCGCGCGAACCTGCTTCCCGCTGACCAGATCGCAACGGCTGCATCGGCTGCGGCGCAGCGAAGCGCGGCGACAGCGAAGTAGACCAATGTTCCACAAGGAAACGCTATGGAACCGAACGAAGGAAATCTGCGACCGAGACCGGTGAGCGACTCGAAATCAGAAATGATAGAGCTCGTTTTGCCGAACGACACCAACCCGCTGGGCGCGCTGCTGGGCGGCCGTCTAATGCACTGGATCGATCTTGCCGGTGCGCTGGCGGCGCATCGTCACTCGCACTCCTACGCCGTGACCGCTTCGATGGACCACATCGACTTTCTGGTTCCGGTGCATGTTGGCGACATGGTGATCCTGCAATCGGCCGTGAACCGGGCCTTTAACACCTCCATGGAAGTGGGTGTGAGGGTGTTGGTGGAGAACTACATCTCCGCCTCGCGCCAGAAGGTAGCGGCCGCGTATCTCACGTTTGTCGCCGTAGATCGCCACGGAAGGCGGTTGCAGGTCGCTCCGGTCATTCCCGAGACCGAAGAAGAGAAGCGGCGCTACGAAGGTGCGCTGCGCCGCCGGGAAGCTTCCAAAGTGGAGCGCGAACGCCGAAAGGCGGCGCGAGGCGACGAGTGATGACTGGGTGCCCCATCCTTTCGCCCGCCTTTGGCGAAAGGGTGGGAGGAAAAAACTCACCGGCCTTGCTTTTCTCGCTTGCCCGTGAACCGGTAGGTCATACCGTTCCATTCGTAATCGTAAACCACGTAATTGGCGTATCCGTTGGAGGCGTCAGGGGGCTGTGGCACGCGCACCTCGATCGCGCTTTGCACGACATCGGCGCTGGCGCTGCCGAACGGACTGTCGCAGAATCCTTGACCATCGGGACCTTGCTCGACTGACCACAACTTTGAAAATGACGTTTCCGAGTATTGCCGGAAGACGGTGACAGTAAGGCAATTTTTTTCACCCGCGTAGGTGACCAGCAGGACCTGATTTCGGTCGGAGAGGCTCTGGACGTCCAGGTTGGCAATACGCGAGTCATCGTCTTTCTCATTGGCTGCGTGAGAGGCTTGGCGCCAGAGCGTATGGATGGTTTTGGGATACAGCCCGGTCTCTTTGGCCCACTTGGCCTCGTCAGCCTTACGTACCTGTTTCCAGTCCTGCGCGAGCGATCCGGTTGCAATCAGCAACACGCAAGCAGCGGCGATGGCAAGGCGGCCCATAGCTCATCTTCATCATGGCGCAGCCCGATTGGAAGGGCAAGATGTTAGTTTAGAGGGATTCCAGAGTGGCTGTGCCTCGGGTAGTGCGGGCCTTCATCTGGATTATTCATCTGTTTTGGTAGCTTTGAAGGGGCACGGCTTCAGCCGTGCCGCGTGTGCGTGCATAGTTTGGCTTTAGCCCCTGAGGGAACTCGCATTTCGCCTCAACACCGAAGTCCCTCAGTGGCTAAAGCCACCATGATGACAGCAGGTTACGGCACGGCTGAAGCCGTGCCCCTTCAAAGCCTAAAATCCTCGCGAACAATCCAGGTTCAGACCCGCGTTAAGAACGTCCACGCAATTCTCGGCTGAAGCGATTTTTCTTCTCGCCCTTGACCTGAAAGCCCCGCACGAGCGGATAACGCCAATCCTGAATCCGCCCTAGTCATACCGCTCGAACACGATCTGCTTGCGGTCCCAGCCCAACTCCTCTTTGAGCAGCTTGCGATTCGCATCCACCATCTGATGCAGACCGCAGATGTACGCCTGCATATCGGCGCGGCTGGCGACGATCTCGCGCACGTGGTCCTGCACGTAGCCGCGGCAGCCCGTCCAAAGCTCGCCGCAGCGGCTCAGCGTCGGCACATAGTGGAAGTTCGGGTTGTCCCGTTCGATGCGCTCGAACTCGTCGCGGTAGTAGAGGCTGTGCTCGTAGCGGGTCCCGAAGACCAGCCAGTATTCGTGGCCGCGATTGCGTTCCGGCTTTTCGAAGAGCCAATGAAGCATGCCGCGGATGGGTGCGATGCCGGTTCCCGTGGCGATGAAGATGGCGTCCTTGCGAGGCTCGCGCAAAGTGAAAAGGCCATGCGGGCCGTGGAACTGGACGGTCGTCCCTTCCGGCAGATCGCAGAGCCGGTTGGAAAGGAAGCCTTCACCCACCCGGTTGAGGCACAGATCGAAGGTCGCGTTCTGGCGCGGCGGTGAAGCGATGGAGTACGCACGGGTGTGTTCTTTGCCATCGGGCCGAGGCTGCTTGATCGAGACAAAGTGCCCAGGAACGAAGCGGAACACCTCCACCCCCTCGACGCTAAGCTCGAGATGCTTGGTCTGCGGAGACAGAAAGATGGATCGGTTCAAGCGGGCAGTGAACATCTGCCGCTCGACGGTTGCGCGCTCCTGGAATTGGGTTTCCATGGTTGACTTTCATATAGATGCAGCGAAACAGCAATCAGCCTCTACAACCATCGAATGGCGTGATCGCAATCCAGAGCTCCAGCAGAAAGCCTTGTGCATGATATTCTTATATCTACGGCTGCGACCCTCCTTGTAGGCAATTTCCCGCAGTTCCCTTAAGAAACTATGATCTCAGTCAGTAATGTGTCCATGCGCTACGGCGCTAAAGTTCTGTTCGACGAAGTGTCCACCGCGTTTACGCCCGGCAAACGCTACGGCCTCACCGGTCCCAACGGGGCAGGGAAGTCCACTTTCATGAATCTGTTGACCGGAGAACTGGAGCCGCAGAAGGGCACCGTGGTGCGTCCACGGAAGCTTGGGGTGTTGCGACAGGACCAGTTCGCCTTTGACGCCTATCGCGTGCTCGATACCGTAATCATGGGCAACAAGCGGCTGTGGGCGGCGATGGAAGAACGTGACCGCATCTACGAAAAGCACGAGATCACCAACGAAGATGGAATGAAGCTGGGCGAACTGGAGGGCATCGTCGGCGAAGAGGATGGATACTCCGCCGAGACTGAGGCCGCGCTCCTGCTGCAAGGCCTGGATATTCCGGACGAAATGCACCAGCGTTCGATGAGTGAGTTGCAGGGCGGGCAAAAGGTCCGCGTGCTATTGGCCCAGGCGCTGTTCGGTCATCCGCAGGCGCTGCTGCTGGATGAGCCGACGAACCACCTCGATTTGGACTCCATCCATTGGCTGCAAAGCTTCTTGCGAAACTATGACGGAGTTGTGATCGTCATCTCGCACGACCGCCATTTTCTGAACAGTGTTTGCACCCACATTGCCGATATCGATTACGAAACCATCATCACCTACACTGGTAGCTACGATGAGATGGTGATGGCCAAGACGCAGATTCGGTCGCAGATCGAAGGCCAGAATGCGCAGCGGGAAAAGAAAATCGATCAGTTGAACGAGTTCATCGCGCGATTCTCGGCCGGCACTCGCTCCAGCCAGGTGCAGTCGCGGCGCAAAGAAGTGGAGCGCCTGCAGGTCACAGAACTTGCGAAGTCCAACATACAGCGCCCATTTCTCAAGTTCGAGCAGAAGCGCCCGTCGGGCAAACACATCCTGGAATTTGACAGCGTGAGCAAGTCGTACGGGGAGAGCGAGATCATCCGCAGCTTCACGGCCAGCGTGAGCCGCGGCGAGAAGATCGCATTGATGGGCCGCAACGGCGCCGGCAAGACAACGCTGCTGAATGCGCTGCTGGCCAACTCGCCGACCATTCCGGAAGCTGAACTGCGCCAAACCAGCGGCTATGACGGTTCATTTTTAAGTGATGGCGAAGTCGTCTGGGGACACGAGGCCGCCGTGGGATATTTCGCCCAGGACCACAGGGCGCTAATCGAAAAGGGAATGACCGCCTTTGAGTGGCTGCATCGCTGGGATCCAAGCGCTGCCAACGAAGACATACGAGGCTTGCTGGGCCAGATGTTGTTCGCACGCGACGACGGCAACAAGCGTACCGAAGTGCTTTCCGGCGGGGAAGCGGCGCGGCTGCTGTTCTGCAAGCTGATGCTGCAAAAACCGAACGTCCTGGTTCTCGATGAGCCCACCAACCACTTGGACCTGGAAGCCATCAACGCGCTAAATATTGCGCTGCAACGCTACCCCGGAACCGTGTTGCTGGTGACCCATGACCACGATCTCATCGACGAAGTCGCGACCAGGATATGGCATTTCGAGGGCGATCACAACGTGACCGACTTCAAGGGCGCGTACGAGGAGTACCAGTCAGTGCTTGCTGCCTGATGCCTCGTGGCATCGCAGAGGCGATGTCGAGCACTTGGCAACGCGCTCATTTCGCTGAATCCGCTAGGGTTATTCGCCGTGTTCGGTCGCAAGCTGCCGCTAGCGTTGCGTCCACTTTTCCCCTTTCGGTAGTGGGCTGCGAGATTAGCCCACTTTCCCTCTTTTCAACCACTCGCGCGTTGCTCTATATTCGGGTATGGGACCTAGCTCGATTGGCTCCCGGGGCCGAACTCTCCTTAATTCCCGCTTTGATCATGAGTCGTGCGGCGTAGGATTCGTTGCGACCCTGCACGGCGCTCCCAATCACGACATCCTGCGGCTGACACTCACTGCGCTGGGACGCTTGGCTCACCGCGGCGCAGTGGCCGCTGACCGTAAAAGCAGCGACGGCGTCGGTGTCCTGACGGCAGTTCCACGCAGTTTCCTGCTCAACCAGACTGCCATCGGGTTGGCGCCAGAATGGCCGCTCGCCGTGGGAATGTTATTCCTGCCGCTGGAAGGGGTAACCAGCCGCGACGCTCTGCGCTTCGAGGAGTGCATCTCCGCCCAGGGCTTGCAATGGCTCGCCTGGCGCGAAGTCCCCATCCGGCGTGAGGTGCTGGGTGAGCTTGCGCTGGAGTCGCTCCCTGTCATCCGCCAAGCGCTGATTACGGTTCCCGATTCAATGCGGTGGACCGAGGCTGAAGTCGAGCATCGCCTCTATCTCGCACGCAAAGCGTTCGAGCGCTATTCCGAGGGAAGCTACGTGTGCTCGCTCTCGACGCGCACCATTGTGTACAAGGCAATGTGCGCGGGGCGACTGCTGCACGAGTTCTATCCCGACTTGCAGAGTCCGGAATTCGTCACGCCGTTCGCGATCTTTCACCAGCGATACGCAACCAACGTGTTGCCCTCATGGCATCGCGCCCAGCCGCTGCGGATGTTGGCGCACAACGGAGAGATCAACACTATCTGGGGCAATCGCGCGCACATGGAAGCCCGGCGTGCGACTCTTCCACCCGAATGCGAGCCCATCCTCACCGGCGATGTCTCCGATTCGATGAGCCTGGACGAAGTTGCCGAGTTGCTGGCGAACCATGGACGCAATGTGGCGGAGGCGGTTCGTATGCTTCTGCCACCCGCCACCGATGGGAACGAGACTGCCTTCCATCGCTATCACGCTGATTGCATGGAGCCGTGGGACGGCCCGTCGGCGTTGGTGTTCAGCGATGGCCGCCTGCTGGGGGCAGCGCTCGATCGCAATGGTCTGCGGCCATGCCGTTACATCATCACGGACACCGGCTTGATCGTCGCCGGCTCGGAGGTCGGACTTGCCGATGTCAGTTCCGATTCCATAGTTCGCAGCGGACGCCTCGGCCCTGGGCAGATGCTTCTGCTCGATCTCGAACGCGGACAGTTGTTGGATGGCGAAACCCTTGATTGCTACATCGACGGACTCTCGACCTATGGTCCACTGATAGACGACATTCCGCTGGAGCCTGCGGCTGAGCCGGTGGCTGTTCCATCCAAAGAAGAAATCACGCAAGTGCAGCGCAGTTTCGGCTATAGCCGGGAAGAGATCAAGATGGTGGTGGCGCCCATGGCCTTGGAGAGCAAGGACGCCACCTGGTCCATGGGCGATGACACTCCCATCGCGCCGCTGGCCCGCACGCCGCGTCCTCTGTATGGGTTCTTCCGTCAGAGGTTTGCGCAAGTTACGAACCCCGCCATAGATTCTCTGCGCGAATCGTGTGTAGTTTCGTTGCGCACCCGCCTCGGACCTTGGCCGCATCTGCTGGACAAGCATGCTCCTCTGCCGGGCCTGGTGCTGCCATCGCCGTTTCTGTCGCTGGGCCAGATGGAAGCGCTGCATCAGGGTACTTATCCGCTGCATGAGGAACTGCCCCTGGCCCTCTTGGATTGCACCTTCGCGCCCGACGGCTCTCTAGAAGGCGCAGTCGATGACTTGGGTGGCCTTGCCATTGAGTTGGTGCGGGAAGGAGTTCGCATCCTGCTAATGACCGACCGCGCGGCTTCTGCGCAGGCCCTGCCGATTCCTATGGCGATGGCCACCGGGGCCGTGCATCACGCCCTGGTCAAGGCTGGCTTGCGCACCAAAGTCGGTCTGGCCCTGGAGGCCGGCGACTGCCGCGACCTGCACCACGCCGCCGTGCTCATTGGATATGGCGCCGGCGCGGTTTGTCCGTGGCTGGCATTGCAAACCGCGCGCGTACTGGCCGGAGAAGATGGCGAAGCCGGGATGCTCAAGGCCTTGCGGTCGGGCTTGGCCAAGGTGATGTCGAAGATGGGAATCTCCGTTCTCGACAGTTACCGAGCTGCGCAACTGTTCGACATTCTCGGGCTCGAAGCGGCAGTAGTCGACCGCTGCTTCCCCGGAACTCCGTCGCCGCTGGGAGGACGCGGATTCTCCGAAATCGAAGCTGCAATTCGCGCCTCGTGGACAGGGGAGCTCGACAACTCCGAACTGCCGGACTACGGCTGGGTACGATTCCGTCGTGACGAGGGAGCTGAACTCCATATTTGGGAACCGCAACGGACGCGGCTGCTTCAAGTAGCGGTGGGCGCCGCGAAGGCAACCGTCCAAGCCGCGCCAACGGCGCCTTCCCACGCTGAAGCATGGTCCGCCTTCGCGGGAGCAGGGAAGGAACGCGAGCCGGCAGTGCTGCGAGACTTGCTGGACTTCTGCGCCGCCGGTCCACGGTTGTCCGTCTATCAAGTCGAACAGAAGTCCAGCCTGGCGCGACGTTTCGTCTCCAGCGCCATGTCCCTCGGCTCAATCAGTCCCGAGGCGCACGAAACCATTACCCTCGCCATGAACCAGTTGGGAGGCCGCTCCAATACAGGCGAAGGCGGCGAAGATCCTAATGCCTACCGCGGCGAGCCTGACGCTCCGCCCAATTTTCTGCCCCGCAACAACAAGATCAAGCAGGTTGCTTCCGGCCGCTTCGGCGTCACCGCTGAATACCTGGCGCATGCCGAGGAGCTGGAGATCAAGATTGCGCAGGGATCAAAGCCTGGAGAAGGTGGCCAACTTCCCGGCCATAAAGTTAGTGAGCTCATCGCCCGTTTGCGGCACGCACAACCGGGAATCTCGCTGATCAGCCCGCCGCCACATCACGACATCTACAGTATTGAAGATCTGGCGCAACTGATTTACGACCTGAAGCGCATCAATCCGCGCGCCGCCGTGGGAGTGAAGCTGGTGTCGCAACTCGGCGTAGGGACAGTCGCCGCGGGCGTCGCCAAAGCTTACGCCGACTACATCATGATCGCCGGGCACAGCGGTGGCACAGGCGCGTCGCCTTTGAGCAGCATCAAGCACGCGGGCAGTCCCTGGGAGCTGGGCTTGGCAGAGGCGCAGCAGGTGCTGCGGCACAACGGTCTGCGCGGCCGCGTGCGGCTGCGGGTGGATGGTGGCCTTTCCACCGCGCGCGACATTCTCATGGCTGCGCTGCTCGGTGCCGACGAGTTTTCCTTCGGCACGGCGGTTCTGGTCTCATTAGGCTGCGACATGGCGCGTCAATGCCATCTCAACACGTGCCCTACGGGAATTGCGACGCAGCGCCCCGATCTGCGAGCCAAATTCCGCGGCAAGCCGGAGAACGTAGTCCGCTTCTTCCTTAATATTGCGGAAGACTTGCAGCGGATGCTCGCTGCATTGGGACTGCTTTCGCTGGAGTCGGCCATCGGGCGCACGGACCTGTTGCATCAGGTGCGAGCCGACGGGAATCTCGATTTACAGCCCATGCTCGCTTGTGCCGGCGATGCTCCGCTGCACTGGCAAGGGCAGCGAAATGCGCGTCCGGAAGATCATCCCCCGGTCGACGATGCGTGGGTGAAACCCGCACTCACGGCGGCCGTCGCGGGCGAGCCGTTCGAGTACAACGCGGTAGTGAAGAACGAAGATCGCAGCCTTGGTGCGCGGATGGCTGGCGAGTTGGCGCTGCTGCGTCGCCGGCAACCCGAGCTGAAGCCGGACATCCGCTTGCACCTGCGCGGTACGGCGGGACAATCCTTCGGCGCCTTTGCCGTTGAGGGCATGGCTTTGACCCTGGAGGGCGCGGCGAACGACTACGTTGGCAAAGGGCTCTCGGGCGGCGAACTCATTCTTCGTTCAGTGGGCAAACTGGGTCAATCGCGCGAAGCGCAAGTCATCCTGGGGAACGTGGCCCTGTACGGAGCGACGGCTGGCTTCTTGTTCGCGGCTGGAAGCGCGGGCGAACGCTTTGCCATTCGTAATTCAGGAGCGACGGCGGTCGTGGAAGGCGTGGGGGAACACGCCTGCGAGTACATGACCGGCGGGGTCGTCGTCATTCTGGGAGCGACAGGCAGAAACTTCGGAGCGGGCATGACTGGAGGCGTAGCTTACGTTTGGGACCCCGATAACACCTTCGAAGCTGGACACAAGTTTCATCCAGAGTTTGTCGAGACCGATCTGCTGGACGATTGCGGCTATAAAGAGCAGGCGTTGGTCCGCGATCTGCTGCAACAGCACATTCGCAAGACTGGCAGCCGCGTTGGACAGCAACTGTTTGAGACCTGGCCGGAAACCCTTGGGCAAATGTTTCGGGTCGCGCCCAAGGGCAGCGGGGCGGCGTGACCAGCGATGTGGGTGCCCCAGGTTCGCCCTTCTGTTGGGCTAACCTGGGGTCACTGCTCTCGGCACCAGGAGACCCAAAGGTTATCGTGTCAGGGCACGACTTCAGTCGTGCCGAATCTGAATAGAATTGAAGAGGGCTTTAGCCCCCGCCTATGGCAAAACCATCCCGTCCATCTGATCCGCAAAACATGAAGGCTAAGTTCCGCACCTTTTTCATTACCACCAGGAAATACTTGGACAAGTCCGCTCCCCCGAAATGATACAGTTTGGAATCGGAGAGGGCTGCCTGCTACTTAGAGCGGTTCCGGGGTAGCTGTATCCGATAATAAATATCCACAGTGGCGAAACCAAGCGGTGGCGTTGTGAGGCGTAACGGCGGCGATCGCTGTCGCCACGGCCTTCTCCAGCAGATCGACCGCCCGGGTTTTCGCGG
>DATCCF010000185.1:0-6649 GCA_036511435.1 Terriglobales bacterium
CTGGACTATTGCTGCGGCGGGAAACAACCGTTCGACGAGGCGTGCGCCGCCAAAGGACTCAAACCGGAATCCGTCATGCAGGAAATCGAGCGGCCTCAAGCGCCCGACGCGTCCGAACGAGACTGGCAGACTGCGCCGCTGGATGAAATCGTGAAGCACATCGTCGGCACGCACCACGAGTACCTCAAGCTCGAACTGCCGGCCCTGGGCAACGGCATGAACAAGGTGCTCGCAGTCCATGGCACCAAAGATCAGCAGACCCTCAGCCGATTGGCGGACGTGTTCGGATCTCTGCGCGCCGAGATGGAGATGCACATGCACAAGGAAGAATTGATGCTTTTCCCCTTCCTGGAACAGTATGGCCGCGCCGAAACCCTGGGCCGACCTCTACCGCCGGTTCCCTTCGGGTCCGTCGCCAACCCCATCGGGGTGATGGAACGTGAGCATGAGGGCGCTGGCGGAGCGCTCCTGGAGATTCGTGAGCTCACTCGCAGCTTTGAATATCCGTCCTACGCCTGCAGCACAGTCCGCGCTCTGTTCGATGGACTGAAGGCACTGGAGGCGGACTTGCACGTGCACATTCACCTGGAGAACAACATCCTGTTTCCGCGCGCTATAGCGCTGGAGAAAAAATAGGGGCGTGACTCCTCCGATTGACCAGCCTCGCTGAAACGGATAGCTAGCTCCCATGACCGATACGAGCCCGGCAGCGGCCGAAATCGCATTACAGCGTCTGGTGACGGTCTACATTGTCACCGGCCTGCTGTTCCTGTTGCTACCGGGGACCTTCCTGGGAGTCTGGAATCTGGTCTCGATCAGCGGCCGGCATTCCCTGGCCGGCCTTTCCCCGGCCTGGCTTCAGGCCCACGGCCACGCCCAGATCTTCGGCTGGATTGGCACCTTCATCATAGGCATTGGCTATTACTCCTTGTCGAAGATGGGCCGGCTCATGCCCTTTACCGCCAGCCGGGGCTGGGCAAGTTGGGCACTTTGGACCGGCGGCGTCACCCTGCGTTGGGTGGCCAATGTCAGCGAGTGGAACTGGCGCCTCCTGCTGCCGACATCGGCTGCGCTGCAACTCATGGGCTTCCTGATTTTCTTCGCGATCGTGAGCCGCCACCGGTCCAGGCCCCCTTCCGCGCCGACAACCGGGGTTGAGACGTGGATGAGGCTCGTCATGGCTTCCACCGTCGCCTTCCTGCTTGCGCTATTGATGAACCAGGCGGTGAGCATCAGTGTGTCCATGACCAGCATGCATCCTGAAATCCCGCACTGGCTGGACCAACGCTATCTGTTTCTCGCCGCATGGGGGTTCCCCGTCCTGGCGGTATGGGGCTTCAACGCCAGGTGGTTGCCTGTCTTCCTGGGCCTTCGCCAGCCTTTAGGCGGCGGTCTGATGGCCGCGCTGGGAGCCTGCGGATGCGGCCTCGGAGCGGCGCTTCTCGGGCACTTCCGGCTGGCAACCGCGCTGCTGCTGACCGCCGGCATCCTCGCCTCCATCGCCTTGAGAGTATTCGAGCCGTCACAAAAGCCGGCCAAGACTCGCGGGGTCTCCCCCTCTTTTCCCTATTTCGTGCGCGGCGCCTACGCCTGGCTCCTGGTTGCGGCTGCATTCGGTGTGTACGCCGCTAATTCCGATGCCAACGGCGGTATCTGGGGCGCCTCGCGCCATGCGCTCACGGTCGGATTCCTTGCCACGATGGTGTTCGCAATCGGTCAGAGAGTCCTACCCGCGTTCTGCGGAATGCGCCTGCTCTTTAGCAAGAAGCTGATGTTCGCTTCTCTGACCGTCTTGAATCTCGGCTGCCTCCTTCGCGTGGCCTCTGAGGTTCCTGCTTACGAATTCAATCTGCGGGCCGCGTGGACCGTTCTGCCGGTTTCGGCCATAACGGAATTGACAGGGGTGACCTTGTTTGTGCTCAATCTCAGTATCACGTTGATGCTGCCGCCCCCTACTCCTGCCGTTTTGACGCAACTCGGATAGCGGCGTGATCCTTAATTACCCTACGCCGCCTTTTAGATTTGGATCAGCTCAGTAGCCCAGTGCCCATCAAGCATGACTGCATCGCGGTCGCGGATGGATAATGGGAGGGAGTCCATGGTACCGACACGCGAGGGGCACGATGCTTGAACAAGAGTTGTTTGCATTCCTGGAGCGGACCTCGGATGCGGCATTCGCCGTTACCGAGCAAGGCGAGATTCGTTCCTGGAACAGGTCGGCTGAAAGGCTCTTCGGATACCCGGCATCGGAAGTCGTGAACCGCACGTGTCATGAAGCCCTGGATGGCCGGGGCGCATTGGGAACGGAAGTTTGCACTGGGGGTTGCAGTGTTCAAGCTTGCGCGGCGAAGGACCTACCGATTCCTGATTTCGACCTCGAAGTGAAGACGAGTTCGGGGAACCGGCTGTGGGTGAATATCTCGACGATCGTTTTCGACGAGCCTACTCGCCGGAATCGTCGCCTAATCGTCCATCTGGCGCGGGATATTTCCCACCGGAAAGCGAATGAGCAGCTCCTTGTCAGGATGCTAGCGCTCTCGAAGGAATTGGTGGCCGCTTCCGTGCAGGCGGACGGCATTTCTCCGGTCTCTCCCCTCTCTACACAGGAGCAGCGAATTCTCCGGCTATTCGCCAAGGCGAAAAACTCGGCTGAGATCGCCCGCGAGCTGAGCATCACCCTTCCGACCCTACGAAATCATCTGCACAGTATTAACGAGAAACTCCGGACCCACAACCGGCTCGAAGCCATGATGCACGCGATGCAGCGCGGCCTCATCTAGGGTCCCGTGCCCTGCCCTTTCCTCCACCAAACAAATGTTCCGGGTTGTATGACAAATGGATCATTGCCCATTTCTGCCGGAGGGTTCAGCCTAGAAAAGGGCGAGATGCCGAGGCAGAGCGTATACCAAACAGTTTCGAGGCCTACCACTTCAATCGAGCAGTTGAAGCAGCACGGCCAGTCGATATGGCTGGATTTTATCGGCCGCGGGGTGGTTCGTCAGGGGGAATTCGAACGCCTGATTGCGGATGACGGTCCAACCGGGGTGACGGGGAATCCGGAAACCTTCGATCGGGTCATCGCCGAAGGCCGCGATTACAACGATGCATTTGAAGGATTGGCTCAGATCGATTCCCACATCGACGCGCAAGCGATCTACGAACGCATTGCGATTGTAGACGTCCGGATGTCGGCCGACGCGCTGCGAACGGTTTTTGACCGAACTCACGGAGTGGATGGTTTTGCGAGCATCGGGATGTCTCCTTACCTGGCGCACGATACCGAAGCGAGCATTGCCGAAGCGCGGCGTCTCTGCGACAGAGTGCATCGGCCGAATCTGATGATCAAAGTGCCGGCAACACGTCAGGGCATCCCCGTTATCGAAGCTCTCATCGCTGAGGGCATCAATGTCAATGTCACGCTCGTGTTTTCACCCGCACACTACGAAGCGGTCGTGGGGGCATACCTTCGCGGCATTGAGCGCGCACCCGACCCCAGGCGCATTGCGTCTGTAGTCTCCGTTCCCGTCAGCCGAATCGATAGCAAGGTTGACGGCGAGCTACTGCGCATCGGCACGCCGACGGCGCTGTCCTTGCGTGGAAAGATCGCCATCGCCAACGCAAGGCGCATTTTCCGCCGATTCTGCAACATCTTCCACAGCGACCGCTTTGCGAGTCTCCGGCTTCGCGGCGTTCACCCACAACGAATGCTCTGGGTAAGTGCCACGACAGAGAATCGCGCCGATTCCGAGGTCCGTTACGTTGAGGAACTCATCGGCCCGGATACGGTTACTACCGTGCGACTGGGAACTCTCGATGCATTTCGCCAGCAAGGACAGGTTCGCGGCATCACGCTTCACCACAATCCGGCTGAAGCGGAAACTGTGTTGGAGGACCTACAACGAGTGGGTGTCGATCTCGACACGATCACGGAACAGTGGCAAGCGGAGAGCGTGGCCGCACTCGCCGTGTCGTTGGATAATGTACTGACCACTCTGGACCGCAGGCGCAGCGCCGGGACCAGATCATGAGAGCAGGAGGCAGCTATGTCTACCGTAGCAAACTCGTCCGCCCAAGTTTTGAAACTGAATAGCCGCCGCGAAGTCGCGGAGCGCACAATGGCGTTTGAATTCACAAAACCACTCGGGTTTGAGTTCAAGGCCGGCCAGTTCGCGGAAATCACCTGGATCGATCCGCCGGAGACCGACGCCGAGGGAAATGCACGCGCGTTTTCCATTGCGAGCGCTCCTTATGAGGATCGCCTGATGTTTACGACGCGCCTGCGCGATACCGCCTTCAAACGGGTGCTACAGAAGACGCAGATTGGAAGTATTGCGAAAGTAGACGGGCCTTTCGGCGACCTCACGCTCCATAACAATGTGAGCCGTCCCGCTGTCCTGCTGGCCGGCGGAATTGGTATCACCCCGTTTCGCAGCATGATTCGCCACGCCGCGCACGAAAGGCTGCCACATAAACTCTTCCTCTTTTACGCAAACAGGCACCCGGAAGATGCACCGTTCCTGGAGGAGTTGAGTGCCATCGAGAAGGAGAATGTCAACTTCACTTTTATACCGACGATGACAGCCGTGAGCCGCTTGCAGCGACAGTGGACTGGAGAGACCGGGCACATCGATCCGGAAATGCTCACCCGTCACTTGAATGGTCTTCCGGAATCCTCCGTCGCAGTGCCCATCTACTACGTGGCCGGACCGCCTGCGATGGCGAAAGGTTTGCGGGCTATGCTCAACGATGCGGGCATCGATGACGATGACATTCGCACGGAGGAGTTTGGTGGCTATTAGATCGCACGACAGCTACCTTGGAGGGGTGCTTCGCGCTACAACCAGGCGCCCAGCGCAGGAAACAAAGGAAGGGTGACGTGAATGGCAGACAACCTCTATCCAGCAGCGAGCCGCGAGCTGAACCAAGCGCGGCAGGCGCTCGCGCCCGAGACGAACGACGCATTTGCCGCATTCAGCAAGAGTGTGTTCAAAGAGGGCGCGCTCGACGCCAAGACCAAGCAACTTATCGCGGTCGCGGCGGCACACGTGACGCAGTGCCCTTACTGCATTCGTGGGCACACCAAACAGGCGCTCCGAGCCGGAGCGACACGCGAAGAGGTGATGGAAGCCATCTGGGTGGCCGCCGAGATGCGCGCCGGCGCCGCCGTCGCCCATTCGAACCTCGCGTTAGACGCGATGAACGAGGTCGGAGGCTGACTCGGATGATGCGCCGGAGGTGTGCAAGGGCTTCACCGGCAATCCGTGGAGAGATCCCCCGGCTCTGCCGGGGAGGCAGTAACAGTTTGACAGATCCGGCATTGTGCTTTACCACTCTGCATTTGCAAGGTGGCGTTCGGATTGCGGCCTCACGAAGCTGTGGTGTCAGGCTTTTGATCGGTTGCGATCAGGCCCCCTTGAGGGGCCCGCAACGTTAAAGCCCCGGCTCTACTGGGGATATTTGCCCGCAGAATCCCGCTGGTCAGAATGCGGGCTCTCAGACCGCCTCGTCCGCGCAGGGCATCTTCTGCCCCAGGCCCGAACGCCACATTCATCCAGTAGCAGGGACTACACTCACCCATCCCTTCAAATTGAATGTCCTGAACAGAGAATCTCCGTCCCACGAGGGTATTCAAATCAATCCCGCGCGTGATGGCATTTCGGCGGAGAACGCCAGTGTGCTTGTCGTGAATCTTGAACTGGCGGCAGAGGTCTTCATAGACCTCCCAGGCAAAGAACGTAATCTGCCCTTTGTAGTCCTCCTTATAGTCGAAGAAGCGGTCCCCGCGCAGCCCACGTCCGGCTGTACACTCGACTGAAGCCATCTCGACAGCCGCTTCTTCGCCGGGGGGTTGGCCGTGATGCCCAAAGTAGTTGTGTCCGCGGGAAATGTACAGGCCCACAATCTCGATCATGGGCGGCAACTGACAAGTCGTATCAAATCGTGGATTCACTGTGATTCCTTAGTCGAATCAATTGTGGTAATGCAGGCTCTCGGCGAGAAAGGGATCCCCCAGTGGCACTGGCGGAGCGCTCCCCATAGCTCGCGCAAAAACCAAAATAAACAGCGCAAATGTGCCGGCTATCGCCGCGACTTCCCACGGTCCGAATTGCGGGTTCGACCCTCCAGTGGCGGGCTCAATCATCAAGTACAGATCGAGCCAGCGCCCCAGCAAAACGACCACGGCCACCTTGGCGAGCAGGCCCCCGGTGCGCTTCGTGCGCTTGGGCAACAAGACCACGAACGGCACTGCCCAGTTCAGCAACAAGTTCAGGATGAATAGCGGCATCCAGTATTGGTGCTGCCGCCCGATGTAGTGTACGGTCTCTTCGGGGATGTCCGCGTACCAGATCAGCATGTATTGGCTGAACCAGATGTACATCCAGAACGTCGTGAAGGCGAACAGCAATTTGCCCAGGTCGTGCAGGTGCTCGTCGGTTACGAAGTCGCGAAGCGGTCCCGCGCGGCGCATCCAAACGACCAGCAGAATGATCACCGCCAAGCCCGACGAAAACAGGCCGGCGAAATTGTAGATTCCAAAAATAGTGCTCGACCAGTGCGGCTCTAGCGACATCACCCAATCGAAACTCGCCAGACAGAAGGTGATGCCGAAAACCACGAGGAAGATAACCGATAGCTTCGCGTTACTGCG
>DATCCF010000186.1:0-14550 GCA_036511435.1 Terriglobales bacterium
GCGAAAACCCGGGCGGTCGATCTGCTGGAGAAGGCCGTGGCGACAGCGATCGCCGCCGTTACGCCTCACAACGCCACCGCTTGGTTTCGCCACTGTGGGTATTTATTATCGGATACAGCTACCCCGGAACCGCTCTAGTCGAGGGCGTCCATTACTACATGGAGAACGGCTTCATGGTCTTCACCGCGGTTTATCTGCGCCAGCGGGGATATTGCTGCGAATCGGGGTGCCGGCATTGCCCGTATGGGTTCAAGGCGGCTCAGTCGGAGCGGAAGGCGAAGGAATAGAGGTCGAGAGCGGTTCGGGGATTGATGTACCGACTTGCACGGGTAGTGCG
Source organism: Terriglobales bacterium (assembly GCA_036511435.1). GTDB lineage: Bacteria > Acidobacteriota > Terriglobia > Terriglobales > Acidobacteriaceae > Bog-257. Next base: position 338 of record DATCCF010000186.1, read on the forward strand.
GGCCTTCAGAGACTATATCGCGACCTCGTATCGGGTTGCCACGGTTGACGGAAGCCACACGAGAACCAGCCCCGAAGGGGCGAAACAGCTTAGCCCAGCGCTTCAGCGCTGGATTTTCCGCTACACATTCCGCTGGCGACTACCAAGCTTCGTTCTCATGCACCCTCTCAAGGCCCGCACTACCCGAGCGGCACGTCAGCTTTTTTCCGAAGTCTGTAAAACCGTGCCGATGCACGCCGGGTTTGTGAGATAGCTCCTTCTTATCCCATGGTATGAACGTGCTCGGGCTTGATCTTGTAGAGCACGCGCTGCTCGCCCGGCTGCGCGAACGGATATTTGTCCTTGTCGAGATACTTCTTGGCCATCTTGTCGATGTGCTCGGGCGCGCCTTGCTGGGTGATTTCGCGTACGCGGCCGCGCACTTCCACGAAGCGGTACGGATTGTCGGGATCGATCACGGCAACGGAAACGCGGGGATCGCGTTTCATGTTCTTGTCTTTCAGACGACCCGCGGCGGAGTTCACCCAGACTTCGCCGTTCTGGTAATCAACCCACACCGGATTGGTTTGCGGACTGCCGTCCGGCATAAGGGTGCTCAAGCTGCCGAATGCCTTTTTCTGGAAGAGGTCCAGATAATTTTCGGGAATCGAAGCGGACATGACGATCTCCTTGCTTTCTGAGCCGATATCAAGAACGAACAACCAACGATGGGATGCCGCACCTATTGTATGAGGTGCAAGCAGGAATGCAAGCGGCTCCTCGTGCTGCCCTTCATCTGAAAATCCTCGTACGGCGGCGGGAACTCAGCTACAATCCACCCGTCGTCAGGAGTTGACTATGAAGTGCAAAATCGCTGCTGTCTTCGTTCTGTTGCTGGCGCTGGCGCCAGCCCTGCTTGGCGAAGACAAATCCGCTATGGCGCCCAACGCGTCGTTCGACAAGATGAAGACACTCGATGGCGCCTGGGCGGGCACCATGCTCGAAGGCGGTAAAGAGTATCCGGCCACTACCCGGTTCATGATGGTCTCCGACGGTTCGGCGCTGATGGGCTGGCTCGGCGAGGGCACGTCCGACGAAATGGTCACCATCTTCCACCTGGACGGTAACAAGTTGATGGCAACGCATTATTGTGCGGCGCATAACCAGCCGCGCATGGTGGCAACCCCCGGCCGTGATCCCAATCGCGTAGTCTTCGATTTCAAGGATGGCACCAACATCGGGCCGAACGACGGTCACATGCAGGCGGTGGCGTTCATCTTCGATGGCCCAGACCACCACATCGAAGAGTGGACGTATGTGGACAATCACGGCAAGCTGAGCACCGGGCGCTTCGACTTTCGGCGGAAGAAATAGGGCGCAGGCTGCCTCAGTTTCTTCGCCGTGCAAGAGCATTGGTTTGTATCAGGGCACGACTTCAGTCGTGCCGTAGGCCGTTGAAAAAATGCTCGGGGCTTTTAAGCCCTGCAAGCGCCGCCCGGGCCCCTAGGGGCTAAAGCCCCATCTTCATCCCAGCTCTTTCGGCACGACTGAAGTCGTGCCCTGATACAGATCACAATCGGCTCTGCCGAGGCGGGGTACTGGAATCGGTTCTAGTTTGCTGCCCATGAGCAAGCAACGCTGGCATAAGTTCGCCAATAGTTTTCACGCGGGGCAATCTGATGCTGGGCTATTCTCTCGGATCAATTGGTGATTCAGGCGTCGTTTTTCCTCGAACTGCTGCAAAAACAAATTGCGGGTATGTGCATTATCATTCAATTGGTTTCGATTCCGCATGCGCAAACTTAGCTCCCCGCTCTTTCGCCTGTTGCCGTCTATCGACGAACTACTCCGAAATCCGGTGTTCGAGGCGCTTGTGCAACGGGAAGGCCGCGGCGTGACCATCGATGCCGCCCGCGCGGCATTGGAACAATTGCGCACCGACATCATCGCTGGAAAGCTCGCCGAGGCGCAGCTCAAATCCAGACTCAATGACCTGCCGCGCGAGGTGGAGCAAAAACTGCTGGAATCGCTGGCCTACTCGCTGTGCCCCGTCATCAACGCCACAGGCGTAATTCTGCACACTAATCTTGGACGCGCACCCCTCAGTCGTGCCGCGCTGGAACATGTCGCCGAGGTTTCGCAGGGATATTCGAACCTCGAATTCAACCTCAGCACTGGCGAACGCGGCAAGCGCGACGTTCACGTCGATCGCCTATTTGCGAAACTGCTTAACACTGCGGGCCGGGAAGTCTCGACCATCGTCGTCAATAATAACGCTGCCGCGGTACTGCTGGCGCTGAACTCCCTGGCCGAAGGCGGAGAGGTACTGGTCTCGCGTGGCGAACTGGTCGAGATTGGCGGCTCGTTCCGCATTCCTGATGTCATGTCGAAGTCTGGCGCGGTGCTCCGCGAAGTGGGAACCACCAACCGCACGCGCATTGGCGACTACGCGGGGGCAATCTCCGAACATACCAGGCTGCTGCTGCGCGTCCACCGCTCCAACTTCCAGATCGTCGGCTTTACTGAGCAGCCCTCGCTGGAAGAATTAGTCGCGCTCGGACGCAAGCACAACATTTCGGTGGTGGAAGACCTGGGCAGCGGAGAGATCTTCGACCTGCGCAACGTCGGAGTGCGGGGAGAACCCATGATCGCCGACAGTCTGCGCGCAGGTGTGGACGTCGTGACCTACAGCGGAGACAAGCTGCTGGGAGGCCCACAGGCTGGCATGATCAGCGGCGACCCCGCGATAGTGGCAAAGATCCGCGCCAATCCTTTGTTCCGCGCCTTGCGCGTGGACAAGATGTTCTATGCCGCGTTGGAAGCGACGCTGCTCGCGTATCTCCGCGAGGACTACGATTCGATTCCAGCGTTGCGCATGATGCGCGTTACCGAAGACGAACTGGCCCGACGCGCGAAGCAGATAGCCCAGCGATTGCTTGCGAGCTGCCCGAGCTTGCTAGTCGAAGTTGTTGAGTCTCGCTCGGTGTTGGGCGGCGGCGCCGCGCCTGGATCGACCCTGCCGACACGAGTGCTTGCCGTGAAGAGCGAAGGTATCAACGCCGATGAACTCTGCGCGCAGCTCCGCCACTGGGAGACACCGATCATCGCGCGCGTGGAAGAAGAGCGGATGCTGCTCGATCTGCGCACCGTCGAGCCCGAACAGGAAGAGGCAATCGTCGCGGCCCTGGAGAGCATCTCGAAGTAAGTGGCTACGATTTACACCATCGGGCACTCCACGCGCACACTCGAGGAGCTCGTGGCAACGCTCACCGCGCACGCCATCCGCACGTTGGTGGACATCCGCTCGTTTCCCATGTCGCGCCGGATGCCGCACTTCAACCGCGAATCGCTGGAGGTCGAATTGCCCAAGCATGGCATCGCCTACGTCTGGGTGAAGGAACTCGGCGGACGGCGCAAGAAGATCCGCAACGATTCGCCCAACACTGGCCTGCGCAATGACTCGTTCCGCAACTACGCCGATTACATGCTGACACCAGATTTCGCGCAGGGGATCGAGCGGTTGCTGGAGATTGTTAGAGAAACAGCAGGTCCCTCGACTACGGCGGCCAAAGACGGGCCGCCTGCGCTCGGGATGACAGCGCAGGAAAGAGGATCCTCTGTGGTTGGGACAACATCTTCGCAAGAAGAACGCAACACCGCCATCATGTGCGCCGAGCGCGTGTACTTCCAGTGCCACCGCATGTTGGTGAGCGACTACCTCACCGCGCACGGTCACGCCGTCCTGCACATTGACGACGATAAGCGTCCATTGCGCGAACACAAGCTGATGGCCGAGGCGCGGCTGGTGGATGGGAAACTCGTGTACGATGCGCAGCAGTTGTTCTGAATTACGCTCTTCGCTTTTCGCTTTTCGCTTTTCGCTTTTCGCTTTTCGCAAAATGGCAAACACATCGACTTCGCTGAGGATCATAGCGCATAGACGGGAGAGGATTTTCGGTCGACGGCGCTAGGGTTCGGAGCGAATAGCGAACAGCGAACAGCGAATAGCCTGCCTTTCTTGCGCACATCGCTCGATTGCCGCTACCCTAGAACCTCGCCTATGAAACAAGCCGTCTTCCGCGAACGCAACAAGGGGTACTATCGCGTTCTGCATTCTCCCATTTGGATTTGGGTCTTCTGGGTTCTCCCCGGATATCCACTCACCTACGACCTCTATACCCACGGGCCGGACCGCCGCCATTGGATTTGGCTGGCTATTGTAGTTGCGTTCGTAGCGTGGCGCGGCTTCCAAGGGCGCATCCCCGGTTGTGAGCCGGCGCCTTACATCACGCACTACGGCGTGCATCAGCCCAACTTGCCGTATCGCGTCGTGTGCTACACGACGGCGTGGATCGACATCATCGTGCCCTACACGCTGAACCTCATCGGGTTGATCGTGGCTTCTATCAACGGCCGCTGGCTGCTGCACGATCTTTACCGATACGGTTACTATCCGCTGGGGCTGGCCGTGGTTCTTGCGACGGTCTTCGACTGGACGCCGCGTGCCAAGCGCGACACCGTGGGCGAGGGCGCCGAGCGGGCCTGGTTCTACGTCGCCATCTGGACGGTTGTGCCAACGCAGGTCATCAATTGGGGCGCTTGGCGCTTTGGTAAGTTCCTGGATCTGGCACCCGTGCCGCTGGCCCGCCTCCGGTTGGCGATCTGCCTACTGTCGACAGCTCTTTTCCTGGTCCTGGGCTACGCGTCGAAGCTCCCGCGGACTCAACGGCACTACGAAGGTGTGGCGGCGGCAGGAGTATGAGAACCAGATTGCGACTTGTCTAGGGTCGGCTCGGTCCTGAACTTGTCGGCGGAGCATTCGCGCCCGGCAACGGAGCCGGAGTAAGCCCCATGAACGTCGTCCCCAGAAATTTTCCCTGAGCGTCAAAGTTCCATGTGAACAGCGCCGTTCCGGCGTGGGCGCAGGCGTGACAGCCATTAATTAGGGGATAGCCCAGGATGAACTGCAATCCATTGTTCGGACCTGGTTGCGTGTTGGGCCAAGTGGTTCCGTCGCGGTCGCCAGGCCACACGCCGACTTTGGGAAATTGATTTTGCAGGTCCTGGTATTGAAAGCTCTGCTCCATTCCCTTCTGGTCGAGCAGCTTAAGATCTTCGGCATTGACGATCCTGGGTGAGCCATTCACCAGCAGCAGGCCATTGTTCGTATTCGCTCGCAAGGGATAAACGATCCACGCCACATCCACCGGACCGACGGGGTTAAACCCGCTCATGATGCCCACGTCGCCTCCGCTCTGGTGGTAGAGCATCTGGGTAAAGGCCACCGCCGCGGCAGGGGCTCCTGCCTTGGACATCTGGGCGATAAAGCACTCGGCATAGCTGGGCGGTTGAGCGGCGTTGTCGCAGGCTTTGTGGGCATTGGCGAGGAATGTTGGTCCCATTTGCCAGACCGCCGCGATACCGATCTTGCCTCCACCGGCCATGGCTTGTGCGGCGGGAGTCTTACTCTGTGGAACTGTCTGGTTTTGCGCAATCGCGGAACCGAGTAAAGCGGCAATAACGGCGAATAGCAGTGCTCTCCGCATCTGGTGGCCTCCAACGGCAGGTTGTAATTGTATTAGAGGAATGTACCTCAGAGGCCAATTCGAGTCGAGACATCTTGCGTGGCAAAAGAGCAGAGCGTTGAACGCCAGCACACAGCCGACTATTCGGTTCAGCGAACGGCCAAATTCTAACTGCCAGATGCCAAAATATGAGTGCCAAAAACTGAGAGCTGGCGGGTGACCGCACAAAAGCAAGAAAGGCGGCCACCTGCCGCCTTCTTGTAAACTCTCAGCTCGGGATATTAGAGAACCTGTACGTTCTCTGCCTGCCAGCCCTTGGGCCCTTTGACTACGTTGAACGAGACCGCCTGGCCCTCCTGCAAGCTGCGGAAGCCTTCAGTCTGAATCGCAGAATAGTGAACGAATACGTCTTCTCCATTCTGACGGCTGATAAAGCCGTAGCCCTTCGCGTCATTGAACCACTTAACTGTTCCTTGTTCCATGATGATGCAAGTTCCTTCGGTTTTGATGTAGCTGCAATTCGATCGGGATGTGAAGCGGCAGGGAGTGCGGTAAAGCAGGAAACTGCTGCGTACAACGTCGATCAATCGAGCAACTTCATCATACCAGCCTATCCCGCAAAGCCAAAGCAGTTCCTGCCCGATGGGGCCTGCCCGGTCATCCAAGGAGGCACTAAAAACCAGTATTCTCAATATGTTACCTTGTTGGAAGCAGGTGTCTTTTCTGCCCTTGCGGGCAGGTAGGGGTACCCGGATGGTGGGTAAATGATCGTAGGGACCGGCATCGACATTGCGGAGGTTGATCGCATCAAGGCGACCATCGAGCGCTTTGGCCGGCGCTTTCTGGAGCGGGTATTTACACCCGACGAAATCCGCTACTGCGAATCGAAGGCCAACAAGGCAGAGCGCTACGCCGGACGCTTTGCCGCCAAAGAAGCTGCCATGAAGGCCATCGGAACCGGTTGGAGTCGGGGCGTCACCTGGCAAGACGTCGAGGTCAAGCGCTTCCCAGGCGGACGGCCCACGATTGCCCTTCACGGCAAGGCGGCAGAATTCTTCCACAAGCTCGGGGCGGTGCGCGTTCATCTCTCGATCACCCACACTGAGCGGCAAGCCATGGCGCAGGTGATCCTCGAATCCGAGGAAGCGGAGAAATCTTGACGATTTCGGATACGCTGTCAACTTCTGGATAGCTGACGACTCGCCAAATGAGGAGCTTTGTATCGGGGCTACGCGCTGATGGCTCCGTTATTCCACATCTCAGTGCTTGATTTCAAGTGTGGGACAGCCAGCGGCGAGTGAATATCCCCCGCCACCGCTTCGTCCTTACCATCTGTCCTGCCTCTCAACCTTCCATTCGACACGACTGACACGACCATCTCCCACGGCCATCAGGTTAACAACGACTTTGCCGACTACTTGGTGCCCACCAATAAACATGTACCCGAGATCGATTGCGTCCTGCTCGATTTTCCAGATCCGGTTATCAATAGAATACGGCACTCGCGGAATCGGCGAGATTGGTCTTACGGGAGTCGCTTCGGCACTGACTTCTGCGGTCTATCACGCCACTGGCGTAAGGGTTCGCCATTTGCCAATCAGGATAGAGGACCTGTTGCGCTCCGAAGTCGTGACTTAGAGTTCAGCGGGCGGGGATTTCTTTTCGATTAGGCACGCTCGATAGCAACGTCACCGTCGCTCTGCTTCTTGCCGCTGTTCTTGGGCCAACTGACTGCATTTCTCCGCTTGTGCAGGGTCTCCGAGGTCTCGATAGGCAGCCGCCATTCTTTCGTAGGCCTTCATTCGTACCTCGGGCTTGGCTTCGCTTAAGGGGCTCACGACTTTCTGATAATGTGCAATGGCCTCGGGCAGGTTCCCGTGCTTTTGTGAGTAGATGCCGATGCCAATATTCGCCATCCAATTCATTGGGGCGATCTTAGTGGCGCTGTAGAGGTGGGGCATGGCTTCGCTGTCGCGTCCGCTCCCGACGAGGATCTGGCCCACCAGGCCTTCGGCTGCCCAATTACTCTCCGTGACCTGTAATGCATGTTGCCAAAGCAGCAAATTGTCGCTCCAGTAGTTAATTTGCCGGCGAGCGACTACCGCCAGCGCCATCAGGACGGCGAGACTGACGGTAGGCAGCACGGCGGAGGGAAGGTGCTTCTGCCGAGCCCAGTCCGCCACGCCCCAGCACACGAGGATGAACAAGCCCATGAGCGAGATGTAGGCATAACGGTCGGCCATCGCCTGCCTGCCCACCTGTATAAGACCAATCATCGGTACCAGGGTTCCCAGGAACCAGAGCCATCCCACCAGCAAGTAGCGGCGGCGCCAGCCTGCGAGTACCAATGCGGTGACGGTCAGCAGGAACAGAGAAGCGGCAATCACCTGCCAAGCTTTTAAGGTGTTGCCGGGATGAGGGTACAGAGGCGAAAGTCGCGAAGGCCAGAAAGCTTCTCTCACATATCGCGCATAGGCGACGATGGCATTCTCGATCCTTACCGAAGCGGTGTAGGCCCACTCCTTGGGACGGACCACGTGCTGCGCCTTCATGGTGATGCCGGCACTAATCAGACAACCAAAGAAGAGCGGGATTTTTTCTTTGATGAGCCAGCGAAAACTTCGCGGCGGAATCGCGGCCGTTGTTGCCGTGCCGTTGGAGGCTTGCCCGGTTGGAGCGAACATCCGCTGCAGCGGCCAGTAATCCCACAGCAACAGTACGAAGGGGAAGGTGATGATCTGTGGCTTGCACATCAAGCCAAGGGCAAATAAGAAAGTAACTACCGCGTAGGGGAGCAATCGCGGCCGGTGTGCATACCAGCGATAGGCGCCCAGGAGCGAGCAGGAAGAACATGGTGCTGAGCACGGTCTTGCGCTCGGCAATCCAGGCTACCGATTCGACGTTGATGGGATGCAAAGCAAACAGCGCGGCCACCACGAAGCTGCGACCCACAAAACCAGTGGCCCGCCACAATGCCCAAAACAACAGGACCGCATTCAAGGCGTGCAACAGTAAATTGACGTCGTGTGGACCGTAAGGGTTCGCGCCGAAGAATTGGCTATCCAGTTGGTGAGAGATCCAGGTCAGCGGATGCCAATTGCTGGCATACCCGGTGGTGAAAGCCCATCTGACATTCGCAAACGTCAATCCCGACTGGACGTGGCGGTTCTCGAAGACGTAGTCGTTATCATCATAATTGGTGAAGGGATGTCCGTGGACAGGATAGTAAAGTCCTACGGTCGCCGCTGCCAGAATCAGGCCGAGAATAGCGGGATGTTTGATTAACGCGATGGACCGACTTGCTTTGGACTGGGTAAGGGCACCGTCTTCGGGACTGGCGATCGCGGAATTCATTTAGGAAATCCCTCGTACGGGGCGATTATAGCGCCCACTCGTTTCCTGCTCGACAACTTGTGAATGTGGCTTTGGGATTTCTTTGTCAGCAAATTTTGGGAATTCGGTGTCAGTAAAATTACACGGTAGTTAAACAGGGCAACCCAATTGCCACCCCTCGTCAACCGCGGCTTCCACTGGATCCAGGAATACCCGTTAAATCGCTAGAGCGGGACAAGACGCCCCCAGGGCGTCCTTCGGCCAACCGCACATGATGGTTCTCGCCTGTCACTTGGCGGTTCTGCCCGAGTAACGTTAGTGCTTTATCGGAGGCGCGCCTTCACGACAAAGGTGAAGGTGAGGACGTGGGTTCGAGCGCGCGTTCGATAAAGCCGTCAGTGACGGACAAACCGGAAGCGATCCGATGCCTTTGTCTAACCGGGCCTTCGCGATATGTTCCCAACCCTCCTACACGACGGATTGCAGGACCATTCGTAGTAATCTCAATTCTTCATGATCGAAACGACTGAACAGGCCACCGCGGTCCAAGCTGCCGCTGCGGTCTTGCCGCGCGGCGCCGCACTGGCGATTGGGCTGATGAGCTTTTCTGCTTTGCTGTTGGAATTGGGACTCACCCGGCTCTTCTCCGTCGTGCTCTTCTACCACTTCGCATTTTTGGCGATTTCGATTGCACTGCTCGGATTGGGCGCCGGCGCCGTCTTCGCGTATCTGCGGCGGGAGTGGCTGGAGCGCTGGAGCGTTGGACAACTAGGCGCAGGGTTGTGCGCTGCAAATGCAGTGGTCATCTTCGTCGTGCTGGAGATCGTTCTGCGCACCTCGGTGTCGCTGCACCTCGACTGGTCGAACTTCCGTCACCTTTCGGCGCTCTATCTGGCTTCGGCCGTTCCTTTCTTTCTTACCGGACTCCTGTTTTCCCTTGTCTTTGCGCGCCATCCTGCACGCATTACCCAGTTCTATGGAGCCGACCTCCTCGGCGGATCGCTGGCCTGCCTGGCGCTGGTTCCCCTGCTGAACTTCATCGGCGGGCCCAATACCATCCTGTTTGCCGCGGTTGTAGTCGCGTTGGCGGGCGTAGCTTGGGGCACTTCACGGACCCGCCGCATTCCCGCGATCCTCGCACTGGCCTTGCTGGTACTGATCGTAGCGAACTTTCGCGGCAAGCTTATTGACATCGTCTATGCCAAAGGCATGAGGCGCGAGACGCCGCTCTACGCCAAGTGGAATGCGCTCTCGCGCGTGGAAGTGGACAAGTGGGGAGAAGCCAAGGCAATCGTTATCGATGCCGACGCCAGCACCTACATCATGAACTCCGACCCGTATCGTTGGGATGCGGCCTACCGCCGCAATCTCATGTCAGCGGCGTCATCGATCGCCAACGTACTCCGTCCTCACGGGGATTTCGCCATCATCGGTCCGGGCGGCGGAGTGGATGTGCTGCGCGCTGTGGCCAACGGCAGTCCGAACGTCACGGGCATCGAGATCAATCCCATCATCGCCACCGACATCATGCGCGGGGCCTTCGCCGACTACGCTCACCACCTCTACCAGATTCCCGAGGTGCACATGCACGTCAGCGATGGGCGCTCCTTCGTGCGCAACAGCCGCGACCGGTACGACGTGGTGCAGATGACCCTGGTGGACACCTGGGCTTCCACTGCGGCCGGCGCGTTCGCCCTCAGCGAAAACAACCTGTACACGGTGGAGGCCTTTCGCGAGTACTTCGAGCACCTGAAGCCGGATGGCATGGTCGCCATCACCCGCTGGGAATTTTCCCAGCCCCGCGAGGCCTTGCGGGTGGTCTCGCAGGCCATGGAAGCGCTGCGCCAACTCGGCGTGCCGGACAGCACGCAGAATTTCATCGTGATCAGCGACGGCGCGTTGAATGTGGACGGACGTCCCGTGCTGGTGCTGGCGAAGAAGTCGCCCTTCACCCTGGAAGAACAACGCGCTGTGCTGAACCACATCCAGGGCGAGACGCCCGGAGACTCGAATCTAAACTTGCACGTGCTTTACCTGCCCGCTACCGCCGCCACTCCTGGGATGGCACATCCCGCGTTCGCCGAGTTGATTCGCAGCCAGGACGCGCGCGCTTTCTCCGCGCATTACGCGTTTAATGTTTCGCCGGTCACCGATAACGCGCCCTTCTTCTTTTTCACGCTAAAGCCGGGGCAGGTATTCCGTGGCCTGGACCGAGGCGGCATCGATTGGAAGGTGAACCTGGGGATCGCGATCCTGGGGCTGGTGTTGGTCATATCCGTCGCCGCCGTCATCGTTTTTCTCGTAGTTCCGCTGCTGCTCTCCTCGGAGGCACGATCCGGGCGCAGCCTGCGCCTGCTGTATTTCATTGCCATCGGCTTGGGGTACATCCTCGCCGAGATCGCGTTCATCCAGCGCTTCGTATTGTTTCTGGGGAATCCAACGTACGCTCTCACCGTGGTGGTGTTCCTGATGCTGCTCTCCAGCGGATTGGGAAGCGTGCTCTCGCGCCGCTGGTTCCACGAGCCGATTCGAGTCGCCTCGGCAATGGCGTTCATCGTGGCGGTCCTTGTGATCTACGTTTTTGCTTTGCCGCACCTGCTGGGGGCGCTGGTGGGCCTTCCCTTCGTGGTGAAGCTGTTGCTCAGTGCGCTGCTGCTGGTTCCGCCAGGCTTCGCGATGGGCATGCCTTTTCCCAGCGGACTACGCGCTTTGTCGCCTCAGGATTCTCGCCCGGGGAGCGTTCCGGCAAAACACGGCGCCGTGGAATGGGCGTGGGCCATGAACGCCGCGTCGAGCGTGCTGGGCTCAGTATTAGCGATGGTCATTGCTATCCAGTTCGGATTGAATGTAACCCTGGCCTGCGCCGCCGCAGCGTACGTGCTAGCCATGCTATTGCTGCGTACTTTCAAGAAGCAACCGGCAATGAGCAATTAGTTAATCGATGCCGTAATGGAGAGTGGCCAGCGGGCGTGTCGCCGCTCCGCGGCTGATTCATCACAGGCAAACGGTCAATCAAGCTCGCAGGGCGTTATCTGTGTTAGCCGTGGGTGCAAGCCCGCAGGGCGTTATTTGTGTTAGCCGTAGGCGTGAGCCCGCGGGTGAGAAGGAAAGTCGAGCTGAGTCCCCCGGGGACGGCACAGCTTTCATCCAGGCTCGTCTACGTGGGCGCGCAGCTTCTTCGGCGGCTCGCGCGGTATTATGACACTTGAGAGCTGCTCATCCGTGCGACCGACCTGAAATATCACTGCCTTCTCGACAGCCTTCTGGCAGCGCCAAAGAACCGCTTGGCACCCCGGTGGAATCCACGCTAAGTCGCTGACACGGTTAGGCTTTACTGTTATGTCTCCGGGCTCTTCGGGATTCAGCCGGTCGCCGTAGGGAGTGGCCACGAGCGCCGGCCCGAAGACCTTTACCTCCGAACCGCCTTCCAGATCAATCGCGAAGATTGCCGCCCGCTCCTCACCGAGCCGTTGAACGATGATTGCCTCCTCTGCGATCAGTTTCGGATCGTCCCCACGTCGTAAACCGTCAGCCCTCGGCAGCAACTCAACCACGACATTCCGGAAGGCTGCGTCTCCGAGATTCTCAACCACGTGTACCATTCCCGCCTGCAACAGCTCGCACTCTCCATCGCGGTAGCTGAGCTTCTTCGGCTCCTCGTCACGCGCTGCGCTGACGACGTCTCCATCGCCCACAACGTAGAGCAAGTAGTCGTTCGGATGACGATGGCACAGCGTGCGGTCGTGTGGCGCGATCTCAACCGCGAACGCCCGCACAAATTCGTTCTCGATTACGAGGTGATGCCGCGGCTCCTGCTCGATGGGGACGACGTGCTGGCACGAGTATCGCTTCTCCTCCACAGTTATTCTTTCGCAGGCTTGAACTCCATCACAATCAGACGCATCTCCTGGTCGCCGACGTTGGTTAGCCCGTGGTTGGGGTGACCGCCGTGAAACATCATGTCGCCGGCCTTCTGGCTGACGTCCGTGCCGCCGCTCCCTGGCGGTCCGGTGTGCGCGTGCATGTCGGTCAGCAGGACGACCAGGTGAGCATACGGCTCGTCGGTTGACACCGTTTGTTGCGGCTTGATGATCGCCTGCGAGATGCGGAAGGTGTCGCCGTAGCCAATCAACTTCGATTCTTCCGTCAGTGGAGGCCAATCCTTCGCCCGGGGATCGCTGGCGCAATTGTTCACACAAACCTGCCCACCATGGTTCTGCAGCAGCTCGATGGTCGCATTGTGGAACGGCGCGGCGGCCAAGTCGGTGACAGCATGGGTCAGCCCTGCCGGTGTGTAGCGCACGTCGCCATCCTCCAGCACCACATGCTTGACCGCGCCGTCGGGCGCGACGCTGTCGATCACCGTGTGTCCAAGCGCGACGGAAACGTAGTCGTTGCCGTGGTGGTGCATCAGGGTTGACTGTTGCGGCGCTATCTCAACGTAGTACGCGCGAATGTATTCGTTCTCGATCTTGAGGTGGTGAGTGGCGTCCGCGGGAATTTCAACCGTGGGACCAAACTTGGGAGGGGTGGTTTGCTTCGTGTCCTGAGCGAGGGAGAGACTGGCTGCCAGGCACAGCATCAATAGCAGTGAATGAATCTTCATGCGGGAAAGAGTAGCGATGCGGGGGCGGCATTACAAGAGAGAAGTTAGCTGCGCGGTGGTACACTATCGAAGACCTCGAAACCCTTCCGGTTCGCAGGGACCGGACTCACCGCCCAGTCGGGACGTGGCTCAGCCTGGTAGAGCACTCGCTTGGGGTGCGAGGGGTCGGCAGTTCAAATCTGCCCGTCCCGACCAAGAATCAGCACTCAGCTTTCAGCCGTCCGCTTTCGGCCGTCAGCCTTCAGCCAAAGCAGATCCTTCGCAAAACGCGCTCGGCATTTCTCCCCTGTAGGCTCACCTTCGCCTGCCTCACAACTGAAAGCGACAGCTGACAACCGACGGCTTCTTACAACAGCCTCCGGCGCAGAATGCCCGCGAGGCCGAGAATGCCGGAACCTAACAGCACGACGCTGCTGGGCTCAGGGGTTGTTCCGCTGCTGGTGGTGCCGGTCATGGTCTGGGTTCTCCTTTCCAGTGGCCACTATGTAACCCCGGTAAACTCCAAAGTCAATGCTATTTGCTTCATCGACCTTCGCTCGTTAATAACATGGCTGGTTAGCGAAGCTGTACGGGTCGGTCGACGCGGTTGGGGTCGCGAGACGACCTCACTTCGACAGGATGACAGCACGCCCTTAGAGCAGTTCCTTAGAAGCTATATCCGAAAGTGAGGGGAGGCAGTAGGCTGCAGATGGCGATCTCCGCAAGCCCAGCCATGCCACGACCATATTCGGATGATTTGCGCTGCAAGCTTCTGCAGGTCTATGAGCGAA
>DATCCF010000187.1:0-9741 GCA_036511435.1 Terriglobales bacterium
CTGGTCGAAGATCAAGCAGTGGCTGCGCTCGGCCAAGGCCCGCAGCGTGGAAGCTCTGGAGAGCGCCATCGCGGAAGCCCTGGCAGCGATTACTGCCGAGAACGCCTTAGCTTGGTTCGCTCATTGCGGGTATGGTCTACAGTAACGCTGAAAATGCTCTAGGTTGCGGCTCCAGGAGAGTCAAGGAAGGGAGGGCTCCGGCATCTAGCCGGCCCTTACGCTGGAAGTGCTGCGGAGCTTACCTCGTCCTCAACGCTCTGCGCCGCGCCCGGAACCTTCCCGCTGAGCAGCGCTTCGAAGAATCGGTCCACAGCGTCGAGGATCTCGATGCCGCTCTTCGACTCATACACCGCCTTGCGCAACTGCGCGCCATGCGGCACGCCGTGGGTGAACCACGCCGCGAACTGTTTCATCTTGCCTTCCGCGCCGCCCATCTTCTCTTCCACCAGCATGCTGAAGTAGGTGCGGATCATCTGGTAGCGGTCGGCATCGCTGGGCAGCTCGTACGATCCAGTGCGGGTGAATTGCTCGATCTGGCGGAAGATCCACGGATTCGATGCCGCGCTGCGCCCAATCATCACCGCGTCGCATCCGGTCTGCGCCACCATGGCGGCGGCGTCTTCGGGCGAGCGCACGTCGCCGTTGCCGATCACCGGAATCTTGACCGCGTTCTTCACCGCCGTAATCCACTCCCATTGCGCCGGACCGCTATAACCCTGCTCGCGAGTGCGCGCGTGCAGCGCAACCGCGGCCAGTCCGCAGTCCTCAGCCATCTTCGCCAGGTTGATGTGTACGATTTCCTTATCGCTCCAACCCGCGCGGAACTTCACCGTGAACGGAATCTTCACCGCCGCGCGCACCGACTCGAAGATGTTTTTGATGAGCGGCAGATCGCGCAGCAGTCCCGAGCCGCCATTGCACTTCACCACTTTCTTCGCCGGGCAGCCGAGGTTGAGGTCCACCAAATCGAAGCCCAAGGCCTCGACGACGCGCGCCGCCTCGGCCAGCGTCGCCGGATCGCTGCCGAACAGTTGCGCCGAAATCGGGTGCTCATTCCCGTAGAACGTCAGGTACTGCTTGGCCTTCTTGTCTTTGTGGCGGATGATGCCGTCCGCCGAGGTGAACTCGGTCATCATCAGGCCGCAGCCGTCCAGGTTGCGGATGAACCGCCGAAAGACCGTGTCGGTAATGCCGGCCATGGGCGCGAGCACGGTCGCAGGCCGAATTTCGACTCCGCCCAGCGACAGCGACGCGGGCACGCGGGCTTCGGGGGATGCAGTGCGCTCAGCCGGAATGTCGAAATACTTGTGCATGGTTAGGCCCGAAGCTCTATATCGGCATGATGACTATCGGTGAAACGATCAATCTGCTTTATAGCGGCCGGCTCAACGCGAAAACGTTCAGCAGGAACGCTCTCCAAGACGACAATCCGATTGTCAGGGTTTTCCTCTACCAGAAGGATTCCCACGCGTCCCATACCAGATGGCGAATAGAGTGTTTGTGGCTCGGGTTGGTACGGGCCAGGCTTCGCGATCGCAACGTACTTATAATGAGCCGGCAACTGCATGAGTTGAGCAATGGCGTCCTCGGCCGCCGCAATGCCGACCTTTACTTCAGCGATCCAGATATCGCCTGCACCGGCTCGATCCACGGCAAGGACATCGACTTGTGTGCGTCTTGAAGGCCATGGGGCATTAAAGAACACCTTCGGCACAATCAATTTCCTGGCCAACCAAGAGGCAACCGCGTCCTTACCGCTGGCCGCAAGCTGAGCATTGCTAAGCTCGATCCTGTACAAGCAACACCTCCCTGAAGTGATTGTAAGCCCACCGGTAGAACTTCTCCGCATGGTCCAGAGGAGCGTCGGAATGCGCAAACCGTTTATCCGAGTAAGAAATATCGGTTTTTCTCGTCAAGAGCCATTTCAAATGTTCTACGCCCTAAGTCTCCCTGACCCGGTTCTGAATGCATATCCTGTTTAAGTCCGAAACGGTAGCTTTGTGGTCTTCATGCTTGGAGCGTCCTCCCCGCAACGCCATTTGAACGGCATCGTTCAACGAGATGCTGCCGTGAACCGCGAGGAGAGCGACAGCCGCGTCGGTACTTAATTGGTTGCGTGGTAAGCGGCCTACCCAGGACCTCATCGCCTCGAAGAACGAATTGGCTCTGCGGACGTGGATCTCTGTGCGGATTGGATCGAGGTTCTTCAAGGTGTCCCAAGAAAAATCCTACACCCAACAGCGAAAGCCCCCGCCGCAGCGGAGGCTTTCGCTCCAACCCTTGGAAACGTTAGTTCTTCGCGGCTTCGACTTTGGCTGCCTCGGCCTTCGCTGCTTCGGCCTTGCCTGCATCGCTCTTGGCGTACTTGCGGCGGAAGCGCTCGACCCGGCCCGCGGTGTCCATCAGCTTCTGTTTGCCGGTGAAGAACGGGTGGCACGCGGAACAGATTTCCACGTTGATGTCGCCCTTGTGGGTCGAACGGGTCATAAAAGCGTTGCCGCATGCACAGTGCACGCGTACTTCGTCATAAGCCGGATGGATGGCTGCTTTCATAGAAACTCCCTGACTCGCTGGTGGCAAACTTTTATTCTACTGGAAACTGGCCAATAGCGGCAATCGCCGCACTCCGGCGGCGGCCAACTTCTCAAGCGATTGGATTCGGACCGAGGAAAAACGATTCGGCGAGGCACACTGTGCTCTTGACTTCATCTTTAATCTCTACGTGCGTCCTGTTGTTTCACCCTCAACCTCGCGGCCAAAAATAACGCGGCAGAGCTTCGCCCTGCCGCCAATCGCCCGCTGCGGCGGGCTGCTGCAATGAAATGGTTTCGGCTACTTCTTGTTGACGGCCTTCTTAAGATCGACGCCCGGAGTAAACTTGGCAACTTTCCGGGCCGGAATCTTAATGACGCCTCCGGTCTGCGGGTTGCGTCCGTTGCGCGCCTTCCGTTGCGAGACGGAAAAGGTGCCGAATCCCACCAGGGTGACGCGGTCGCCTTTCTTCAGCGCGGCCGTGACCGCATTAATTATTGTGTCGATCGCGCCCCCGGAAGCGGTTTTGGTGATCCCGTGGGCGGCTGCGATTTTCTCAACCAGATCCCCTTTGTTCATGCTCGCTCCTCGCCAGGTCAGAACCTGTGGCGCCAGTATTTACTTGCGAAACCGGGCGCATGTCAAGAAAAACCGTGAAACGGCGCGCTTTTTCCATAGGGCAAGCCAAATGAAAATTAACCACGGAGACACGGAGATCACGGAGAAAAGTCGATGGAAATCAACTCCGTGCTCTCTGTTCTCTGTGGTGAATGATTTTCGACGGAGCGCAGCAGCAGTCCGGCGTGGCGGACTCGTGCCGAGTCGAAGGACCCCCATGGCCAGCAGAAACCATGCGTAACGATTGTGCAACCGCAGGAAACAGCCACCACGCCAGCCCTTGCGGGCTACAACCTACTCGTACCTCAGCGCCTCCACCGGATCGAGTTTCGACGCGCGCAGCGCCGGCACCATGCCGCTCATCACCCCGACCAGCAGCAGCACAATCGCCGAACCTATCACCGCCATCGCCGAGACGCGCAAGTGAATATCGCCCTTGCCGGACGTGTCTTCGAACAGCGGGCCGAGCATGGGCAACGTGGGAATCACAGCCGAGAGCACATACGACAGTGCGATGCCGATGACGCCGCCCAGCAGCATCAGCAGCATGGTTTCGGCGAGAAACTGGAAGCGGATGTGCCACTTGCGCGCACCCAAGGCGCGCCGCAGCCCGATCTCGCGGATGCGCTCGTCCACCGACACCAGCATGATGTTCATCACGCCTACTCCGCCAATGCCGAGGGTAAGCGCGCCGATAAACATAAGCAGCACTTGCAGGCCGATGGTCAGCCCGTCAATGATTGGCCGAAATTCCTCGCGCCCGAACATCTGGATAGCTTTGTCATCGGTAGGGGAAAATCCCTGGCGCTCGGCAATGGCCGCCAGCACCTGGGCTTTGGCCTTCTTCTCGAATTGCGGCGCTACCGGCGTGAACACCATCACCTGCGCATAGCGCGTGTTCCACAGGTCGCCCGCGGCGGAAAAGGGAATGAAGACCGAGCGGTCGTCGCTGGTGAAGTAGTTGGAGAGTTGCAGCTTGCGGTCCATCACTCCGACCACGGTGAAGCGCACGCCAGCGATCTCGACGGTTTCTCCGATAGCGTTGCGCCCGCTGAAAAGCTGGTCCTTCACGCGATAGCCGAGGAAGACCACGCGGCGGCGTTCCACTTCATCGCTGGAATTTAACCAGCGCCCCTCGACCGCGTTCTCGTTGCGCATTTCGCCGTATTCGGGACACACACCGCGGGTCGCGGTGTTGACCAGGCGACCGGCAGCGGCGATGGGCAGCCACTTCACCGTCTCGAGGCAGGCATGCTTCACCATGTTGGCTTCGCTGCGAACCGCTTCCAGGTCCGCCAGTTCGAACTTGACCTTCTTCCCGGCACGCTGGCCGCCGGGCTGCTCGCTGGTCTGCGCAGGCCATGCAATGACGGTGCTCTTGCCGAACGCATTGAAGGCGCTCACCAGTACCGTACGGAAACCGCTGCCGTAAGCGATGAGCAGCGTGACCGCGACAATGCCCCAGACGATGCCGAGCATGGTAAGCAGACTGCGAGTGCGGCTGCGCGCCAGCGCCGTCCACGATTCCCGCAGGATTTCCTTCATCATGCTGGGCATCAAGACCACTCCAGCGTGGGTGTGAGGCGCGGGTATAGCCAGCCTTCGCTTTGAAGGGGCACGGCTTCAGCCGTGCCGTAAGCTGCAGTAATTGTGGTGGCTTTAGCCACTGAGGGACCTCGATGTTGAAACGAAGTGCGACTTCCCTCAGGGGCTGAAGCCCAACTCTCCACGCCCACGTAACGGCACGGCTGAAGCCGTGCCCTTTCAAAGCTCGCTGTCAGTTGACGCGGGAGACGAATAGTCCAGCTAGAGCACCGCTCTACCCTTACTCGCGAGGTGCTTTGAAATAGCATCAGCCACCTGCCTCGTAACGCAGAGCCTCGATGGGATCGATGGAGGCCGCCTGCCGCGCTGGATACATAGCGGCCAGCACCGCAATCAGCCCCAGCAAACCCACCGACAGCAGTCCCGACTGCCATGTGGGCAACAGCCCGGCGAAGAACTGTGGCATGGGTAGCAGGTTAAACAACTTGCAAAAGCCGAAGGAGATTCCGATGCCAAGCCCTCCGCTCACGAAGACCACGAGGATGGTCTCGACAAAAAACTGCATCATGATGTTGTGCGATTGAGCGCCGACAGCTTTGCGCACTCCGATCTCTCGCGTGCGCTCACGCACGGCCACCAGCATCACGTTCATCACGCCGAGTCCGCCCAGAAACAGCGTGGTGAGCCCCACCGCTCCCAGGAAGTACTTCATGCCGTCGGTCATGGTCTTGAACGCCAGAGCTTCTTCGATGGTGTCCCATACGTTGGCAGCTTCTTTATCGTGGGGATCGAAGTTATGGATCCGGCCGAGCGAAGCCAGCACCTCGCTTTTACAGGATTCGTGCTGCGCCACTGACTTTGGCGTTACCAGTAGGCGGTCGAGGCCGTGAGGTTTGGCGGGAGGTTTGTTGGGAAAGTCATTGTGCATGGCGGGATACGGGACAAAGATCTTGTTCACATCGAAGCCGTCGTAGTTGGAGTCCTGGTCCTTGGCCTTCATCACGCCGATGACTTTGTAGGGAATGTCGTCAAGGTAAATGGTTTCACCGATGGCATTCCGCCCCGCAAACAACTGCTTCTTGACCTCGGTGCCGAGAAACGCCACCCGCCGTTCCTCCGCGACATCGTTCCAGTCGTAGAAGCGTCCATCTCCAATGGCCACGCTGCGGATCTCGGCGAAGGCTGGATAGGAGCCCGTGACCATCTGAGCGCTGGCATTGAAGTTGCTATGGATACGAACATCGTTCTGGCCGACTTCGGGCAAGATCCATTGGCAGTCGGGGCTTTCCTGCGCCAGCCTATCAATGTTGGTATCTTCGAACTCGATGCGCCGCCCGGCGCGCGTGCCACCGGCCTGAAGACTGGTCCGTCCAGCGAAGATGATCATCAGGTCGCGGCCGAAGTTCTGTGAGACCTTGGCCTGGCCAACACGCAAGCCCTCGCCTGCTGCGACCATCAGCACAATCGAGATGACGCCCCAGGCGATGCCGAACATGGTGAGCGCGGTACGCAGCTTGTGCGCCCAGAGCGTCTGGAATACATCGCGAATGAGGTCGCGGAGAACCATGAGAAGGTGGGCCCGCCAGTTGGACGCGGATCCAGCTAGGTGGTTATACGCAAGGAGGCGCGGTGCGGTTCAGGGAAAAGCTGAGCGGCCCGCGTGCAGTGTGCGAAAATCAAGGCGCACTGATTCCTATACAAATCAGGAGGACGCATGCGCGAAGCGATCGCGACCACCGACGGCCCCAAGGCGATCGGGCCGTACTCTCAGGCCATCAAGGCGAACGGCCTGGTATTTCTCTCCGGACAGATCGCGCTCGATCCGGTGACGCAACAGCTCATCTCCGGTGACGTCGCGGCGCAGACAGAGCGCGTGCTGCAAAACCTGGCAGGCATCCTCAAGGCCGCAGGCAGCTCGCTGGAGCAGGTGGTGAAGACCACTGTCTTCCTCAAGAACATGTCCGACTTCGCCGCCATGAACGAAGTCTATGGGCGCTACTTCACCGAAGCGCCCCCCGCGCGCTCCACGGTCGAGGTGGCGCGCCTGCCCAAAGACGTGCTGGTGGAAATCGACGTCATCGCGCTCGCTTGACGGGAAGCTATCTCAAAAATATCGAAGCGGGCCAAACCGAAGTACCTCAGGGGCTAAAGCCCGGTCGGTAAAGGGCCATTGCGGCACGGCTAAAGCCATGCCCCTTCAAAACCAGATTTATGAGATAGCTTATAGAATTCGACACGTTGAATCTCACAGATCGCATTTACGTAGCGGTGCATGTTGCGCTGACCGTGCTGGTCTGCGTGCGCTACCAGCGCGTGGAGCACTGGCTGTGGTACGTGGCCTGGAATCTCTGCGCGATCGCTGTGGTTCTGCTACTGGCTCGCAAGCGGCGTGATGGCGCCGGTTGGGAGTTCGCCCACGATTGGTTGCCGGCGATCTTCTTCATCACAGTGTTCGAAGAAGTCTCGTATCTGTCGCTCGCGCTTCGAAGCGGCTGGCAGAACCTTCATTTCGTTGCGTTCGAATCGCTGTGGTTCGCGGCGCCACCGGCCTTGTGGATGCATCGCCATGCTGCGGCTTGGCTGCTCCAGTTTCTGGAGTTTGGCCATTTCGCGTTTTATCCGCTGTACCCCGTTGTGGGAGGCGTCTTCTGGATCTGGCGTGAACGGCAGCCGTTTGCGAATGCATTCCGCAGGCTCACTGACGCGCTTAGCGTGGGATATTTGATTTGTTACGCAACGTATCTGCTCTTCCCGACGCGCAGCCCCGCAAACAATCTCGGAGTGCAACAATTCAGCGGCGCACAAGGAGGTCTGTTCCAGAGCCTCGTACAGCTCATACAAAACCACGCCGGCGTGCACGGGAACGCGTTTCCCAGCGCACACATCATGCTGGCATTCGTTGTCCTGGTGTTCGCCTATCGGTTTCTGCCGCGCTTCGCGCCTTGGTTGCTGTTCCCGATTCTGCTGATGTGCGTGGGCGCGGTTTACGACGGATATCACTATGCCAGCGACGTGATTATTGGCGCGGTGCTGGGGACCGTGGTGGGACTGATGCGCACGTCATACCAGAGGCATGGGCCTGCCTGAGAGCCGGTTGTCATTTTCCTGGAATTCTCAGCAAGCTTCTGGAAGCGAACCATTTGTATGTCTCAGCAGACTGGGCGCAGAGGCAAGCCCAAAATGAAACCGGCCAATACAGAAGGGAAAATGATGGTACAGAAAAGTGTGTGGTGTGTCGCACTACTTTTGACGGTGTGTAGGTTCGGCTGCGGCGGCTCCAATCCAACAGCGCCGCCAACTCCCGCTCCGCTGGGCGCCGGCAACCTTTAGCCTGATCTTCGTGGTAAGCGAAGATTTAGCTTATCAAGCTTCCGGGGACGTCAATCCAAGCACGGCAAACCTCACCAATCAGGGTTTACCGCGGTCGCTCCTCATGGCCACGTTCCTGCAACAGCACGTACTGGGGACCTAGCCCGATTGTTCTGCCTTTTCCCATTTTGCACCCGCTCCAGGTGGTTACTTTCGTGCGAAAACGCACTTGACAATCACAGACACCGAGGCAGCACTTGCCTATCATAAATCCCATGCATGGACATCCGCATGAGTTGATTAGTAAGACCAGTTCCGTTTGAAAAGACAGCAGTGTCACATCAGATCAGATCGATCAGGAAGGGCCGGTCGCCCAGCAGACCGTCAAGAGCAACACTATTTGCAACGCGCTGCTCGGGGTAGCAAATTGGAGCGAAGGGATATGCTGATAAATAGACGTTCAACCGAAACGACAACCACTGGCGTTCTCTTTACTCTCATGGCTATCTCAATAGTTGTCTGCACTAGCGGCTGCGGTGGTTCCAGTGCAGTACCACCAGACCCGGCGCTCAGTTGTGCTAGCATCGCCCAGCTTAGTTTTCCGGATACTCAGATCACAAAAGCGGAATTAGTGCCAGCCAACTCTACCCCTTCCACTACATATCCAAATTTGCCGGATTTGCCTGATAATTGTCTGGTTCAGGGCACCGTGGGTTCACGGCTTGGAGTCCCTGCGCCTCCAATGGATCAGTTTGGCAATCTAACCGGAGGATCAGGAAATCCAAACTATGGCATTCAGTTTGAGCTTAGGATGCCTACTGCCATCTGGAACGGCGACTTCTTTTTCACCGGCGGCAGCGGGAATGACGGTGTGGTGGCGGAGGCGGTTGGTCAGACCCTGGGCGGGGGCACTGCCTTTTTGCCGGCACTCTATCGCGGGTTCGCCGTTATAACTCAGAATTCAGGCCATACCGCCGATGCGAACGCCGATCAGAACGATGGGTTTGGATATGACCCCCAGGCTAGATACGACTATGGCTACCAGCAGACAGGTACTTTGACTCCTATAGCAAAGTCCATCTTGAAGTTGTATTTCGGTACTGGCCCCGTCCACTCGTATTACATCGGGTGTTCCAACGGAGGGCGGGAGGCTATGGTTGCCAGCCAGCGGTGGGGCAATATGTTCGACGGAATCGTGGCTGACGATCCCGGCTTTCGGCTTCCTCACGCTGCCATTGCTGAGGCATGGGATACACAACAATTTGCCAAGGCAGCAGTGGCCGTCGGAACCAAGCCGGATCCCAATGGAAATCCTATTCTTCTCCCCAGCGCAAGCGAATCGGACTTGGCGCTTGTAGGGCAACTCGTGCTTCAGGCTTGCGACACCCTCGATGGACTCCAGGACAATATGATTTTCAACATGGCTGCCTGCAAGAAAGCATTCGACCCGGCCAGTCTTAGTCAGCTTCAGTGCTCGGGAACGAAAACCCCGACCTGTTTGCTTTCTGAGCAGATCTCGGCGATTCAGAATGTGTTCGCGGGGCCTGTGGATTCTCAGGGGAATCCACTCTACTCGGATTGGCCGTACGATGTGGATATTAGAGCAGTTCCTTAGAAGCTATATCCGAAAGTGAGGGGAGGCAGTAGGCTGCAGATGGCGATCTCCGCAAGCCCAGCCATGCCACGACCATATTCGGATGATTTGCGCTGCAAGCTTCTGCAGGTCTATGAGCGAAG
>DATCCF010000188.1:0-15876 GCA_036511435.1 Terriglobales bacterium
CGCATCTTCTCGCGCTTCGACAAACTCGACCTGGTCTTTCTCGGCTTCCTCCACTTTGCTCTTATCGTCGAAGCGCTCAGGTATCTAAGTAGTGTTAACACGCCCTAGCCCAGCACGGAGCCGCAGGCGGAGTGCTGGGTAAAGTGGAAAATGATCCGAGTCCCGTAGGGACGACAGAGTTCTGACACAGACTCCAAAGCGCTGAGCTAAGCTCTCTCGCCCCATTCGGAGCCGGTTCTTTTATCTTCCTACCGCTCGTGGACGCAGGCCTGAAGGCCTGCGCTACCCGTACAAGCCGTATACGCCACTCTGGAACTGCCTCAAGAAGTGCAAAAGTCGAACACGTCGTTCCACACCTGCTGAAAAGCAGCATGGTGAAAGCCGGAGTCCGACTTGAGAAGATCGTAAGCCTGGTACTTCCGCGTGCTCTCATCGCCAGGCTCGCGCACCAGCTTATAGTGACCCACGATATCCATGTGGTCGCCGTCCACCAGCAGCGTTTTGTCGCCGTCGGGCCACAGCATGGAAGCCGTGTTGACGATGCCATCGTTGTCCCACAGTTCGATGGGACGCGGCAGGTGGGTGGCAAGCGCGAACGGCAGTGGCACCGGCACCGGCACTCTGTTTGCATCAGCGTAGCGGAAGGGGCCGCCAGCGCAGGCTCGGTAGCAATAGCGATAAGCAATATCGGTGTGACCGTTGTGGCCGGCTTGCGGAGTGCACTCCGGGTAAGTGAACGGATTCAGTAGGTCCCAACGCGGCGCGGGTTGGCCTTCCGGGAACCGAAAGGGACGCCTGCCAACCGTCGCATAGGAGCGCGTCTTGATGCGGAATTTCTTCCAGCTCGCAATCTCTCCAGCGCGCGTCCTGGAATTAAAGTGCGCCGGGCTCGTGTCCTCGTCGTCGGAAGGTTGACTGGAGAGGTCGTCGATGGCGTTGAAATCCGTTGCGATGTGGCGTAGCCATAGCGCCATATCCGACGCTGCCTCTTGCGCCAGTGCGGTGCGTGCCGGGTCCTGGCAGGTACGGTGCTTCCGCTTCATCGAACGCGTCTTGTAGCGCATAAACGAAGTTGACTTTGGTCGCTGCCCCGGCAGTGTATGAAATCCACTCCTGGATTTTATCCGCCAGAGGCGCCTGTGAAGCCACGACCGCAGCCCGCAGTTCGGCAACAACCAGTGCACGTCCGGCGGCATGCTCGCGTACCCAATTGGCAATATTGGTGCCCCACTGGGGGACGGAAAGGAATACGACGCGGCTAACCGATTCAAGAATAGTCTTGGCGGGTACCGTCATCCCGTCGGCCGGATAGCTTTTGTCGGGAGAGAGTGCCAGTTCCCAAAGCAAGTAGCGAATATCGAGACCGCCGGTGGAGTGGCCGACCAACGCCAGCGAGTCGCCGGGCAAGAACTCTCCGCGGGCAATGCGCTTGGCAAGATAGGCGCGCAATCGCGTGGCCCGCGTCGCGACGGCGGCGGTGGGAAAGTTGTCGAAATAGTGCAGCACGACATGTTCACGGGGCTGGCCGCCAGCTAGTTTCCAGGCAGCAAATTGCGGCGTCACGCCAGCATAGTATTCAAGCTGGCCGAGCGCATCGAAGCCCGCGAATCCCGGGACCAGCACGACATGCACACGACGATGAGGTGACGAAGTCCTGACCATGATTCACCTCTACGATGACCTTCTTCCTCGACCTTATTCCTCCTGCCGGTCGCCGTCAGTGACGAACTGCCACATGTCGCTCTTCAAGATTCCTGTTATGGGAACAGATAGATAAGAAATGAGCCATTCCGGAGCCGGACGCTATGAAGTCCGGGCAGCTTGTTTTGCGGCCTGCATCACGGTCTTCTGCATGCGGTTTTCGCCGGCCCAATACAGGCTGATCTCGTGGCCATCGGGGTCATTAAGATACGCGTGTCGCCAACCCCAGGGCATCAAGCGCGGCAGTTGGGTGATGTAAAAGCCCTTTTGCTGGAGCTTCCGGCAGAAGCCGTCGAGATCGCCGACCTCGAAGTACAAGCGCACACCTTCGCTCGAAATGGGAACGCCTGGCCCTGCCTGGTGCAGGGCGATGGTGCCATCGCCGCCCGGCGCGCGCAACCGCGCATACACTGACCTACCCTCATAGCGAAAGTCTTCGATGAGCTTGAATCCCATCAAGTCGCGGTAGAAGTGCAGGCCCCGCTCCACGTCTTTGGCGTAGATCATGGCGTGATTGAAGGTGAGCTTTTGGCTGGTCTCCGAGGCGGGGACAGCCTTCGTCCGTCGCGGCTTGGCTTGCTTCGCAGGCGCTTTCTTCGCGGCCCGCGAAGCCCGAGCCTTTTTCTTAGAGGCTTTTTTTGCTGTTGGCTTTTTCATGTGTAGACATTTAACGTCGTTTCGCCCAGACTCGGCTTACAATCGTTCGATCTCCGGGGAGGATGGCCGCATACACCACAGCCGCAATCCGTAAGCCTGCCGGCCTGAGCCGAAAGTCGCACCGGCGATCGGCAACTGCTCCAACTCTCGCACAACGATTCGGTACTGTCTCCGCGGTGGCGTCTTAGTGAAGTGTACCGTGCCTGACCGACAGGACAGCGGTGACGGTCCCCCTACGGTATGGGTTGCGGTTTCTGCGACATTAACTCCTCGAAGCGTTTGTCAGTACGCAAAGTGGCGAACTCGGAGTCGGTGTACACCTTCTTGATGTCCTTATAGCCTTCTTCCATGGCTTTGCGCAGGTATTCCAGAGAGCGATCGAAGTCTCCCGCTTGAGCGTACACTTTGGCGACCATGAAAGAGAACGCGGCGCGGTCTTCGGGTGAACCGGATTGCGCCATTACACCAATCCGCGAAACCCGTTCGAAAATGTCGGGATCGAGTATGTAAGCCGCCCGATACTGCTGTGCGGCAAAGCCATAGTCGTGCTTTGCGAAGTACGAAGTTCCCATGTTGTAGTGGAATACGGCATCGTTGGGTTGCAACGCCAAGGCTTTCTTGTAGTACCTGATGGCCTTGTTGTAATTTTTATTCCTCTGCTCCATGTAGCCCCGGTTGTTGTAGCCCTCCGGGGCCTTTCTGTCCGTCTTGATGGCCCGATCGAAGCACTTGGTCGCCTCGGGAAATTTTTGCAGGAACAAGAGTGCCATGCCTTGCTTGTTCCACAGCAGCGCCGTGGGTTGCTTGGCAATTGCGGCTGAGTAGAAGTCGAGGGAGTCGAGATAGCGCTTGTTGGCCCTCAGGGCGTCGCCCTGTTCTTCCAAGTCCTGAGCGGAAGCGGTGGGATCGGGAACAGGCGCCGGTGCATTCACCTGCTGATCGTCGCCGGCCCAGAGGCCCAGTGGAAACGCAAGCAGGCAGATTGCGAGCAACGATAGCGGTAGCAGCGTCCGTGGCGATGGGAGACGAGCCATGGCCGGACCTCCAGAGTCCATATTGTTTAATATTAGACCTATTTTGGGGCGGGATTGTTCCCGCTCTCTGAACCATCCGTCCCATTATTTTGCTGCTGGTCTCCGTTGTCGCCCTTGCCGAAGAGGCGGCTAAAGAATCCCCGTTTCTTTTTTGGTTGAGGCTGCTGGCCCGCTCCGGGCTGGCCATCGGCCGCTTGGACTGGAGTGCCCCGCGGTCCGGACGGAACCACACCATTGGTGGTCGGCGGTGGCGGGGCAACAGCGGGCGATCCCAGGCCGAAGACCTTGGAGAAAAATCCCCTGTGATCGCCGGTTGCCTGGTCACAGGTTTCCTTCGGCTCCGTGCCCGCGATAAAGGCGACCGTGTAGGTTTGCGGACAGGACGCAGTTGCCAGCCGGTTGGTCACTTTGTCCAGCGTAACCTCGACCACTCCAGAAGGCGCGGGGAAGTTTTTCATGTCCGCGTACTGCGGCAATTTGGCCGCCCGCTTCATGAACCCGGCCCAGATGGGCGCGGCCGTGGAACCGCCGCTCAGCTTTAGATCGGTATAGTCGTCGTTTCCTACCCAGACGATGCACAGCAGGTTGCTGGTGTATCCCGCAAACCAGGCGTCGTGCGAAGTACCCGTTTTGCCCGCTGCCGGCGCCTGAAATCCTCTGGCGCGCACCGGGTAGCCGGTACCACTGTTAATGACGGACTCCATCATAGTGGTCAAGACGTAGGCGACACGAGGGTCGAGCACTTCTTTGCGGTCGGCTTCATAGTTGTCGAGAACTTTCCCGCGCGCATCGCGCACCGACTTCACCATGAGGGGAGTGAGATGCGCGCCTTGGTTGCCAAAGACGGTGTAGGCGCCGGCCATTTCCAGCGGAGTTGCATCGTAAGCTCCGAGAGCGATCGCCGGGGTCGCCCGTACACTCTGAATCCCAGCCGCCTTGGCCAGTGCAGCCACCTTGTCGAAGCCTACCTCCTGGCCAATCCTGACCGTCGCGTTGTTTAGCGATAGCGCCAGTGCATAGCGAGCGGTCACTTCTCCGTTGTAGGTATCGTGATAGTTGCGGGGCTCGTAAACCTGGTTTCCGTTAGCGATACTGACTTGAGAATCGTCAACCAGCGTGGCCGGAGTGAACACGCCGGGGTCGTTGTTGTCGCGGCCACCGTCACCATTCTGATCGGTGCCACTCGCGACCATCGTCTGTCCGGTCACGGCGGTGTTGATCGCGGCGGCGTATACGAAGGGCTTGAAGATGGATCCCGTGGGACGTTTGGCGATGGCATGGTCTAGCTGGCTCATGCCATAGTTCCTGCCGCCGACCAGGGCGAGCACTTCGCCGGTGTGCGGATCGATGGCCACCAGGGCCACTTGCGGCATCGGTCCGGACTCGACCTTGGTTTGCTTCTTCGCATCCTTGCCAGAGCCCACTTTAATCTTGTGGGTCCGCCGTTTCTCCACCTGCTCGTCCACCAACTTCATGCCGGTGTCTACAGCCTCGGCTGCGGCACGCTGCAGGTCAGGGTCGAGTGTGGTGTAAACGCGGTACGCATGATCGTTTAACTCGAGTTCGCTGAACTGGTTGGAAAGCTGGTCCTTCACCAGGTCCACGAAATACGGAGCATCGCTGGCTTCCACGTTGAACGCCGCAATTTTCAGAGGAGCTGCTTTCGCGCGGTCAGCCTGCTCGCGGGCGATGGCGCCGGTTTCCACCATGGAGTCGAGCACCAGGTTGCGGCGCTCCAAGGCGCGCTTCGGGTTCTTATACGGCGACAGATAGTTCGGGCGCTGGATCATCCCTGCCAGTAAAGCCGCCTCCGGCAGGGTGAGGTTCTTGATGTCCTTGTTGAAATAAGCGCGAGAAGCCTGGGCAAAACCGTTGATGGTGAAGGAGCCGCGCTGCCCCATGTACACCTCATTGGCGTACATCTCAAAGATGCGCTGCTTGGAAAACTTGTGTTCCAACTCGATGGCAATCAACATTTCCACCAGCTTGCGCTTGACCGTCTTCTCCGGCGAGAGGAAGAAGCCGCGCGAGAGCTGCATGGTCAGAGTGGAACCGCCCTGCCCGTGACGGCCTTCGCGAACGTCGATGGCAGCCGCCTCCATCAGGCGAAAATAGTTGACGCCATTATGCTGAAAGAAGCGGCGATCTTCGATGGCGAGCACCGCATCCACCAACGCCTGGGGAATTTCCTCAAACTTGACGATCTCGCGCTTCGAGCGCTCCTGCCCTTCAAACAAAGCCGTCACCAGTTGCGGTTCGAGTTCGTAGGCCTCGAGGTTGCGGCTGTTTCTTCCGGTCTCGTCAATGGCGGTGACTCTGCCGTTCTGGAAGCGGATCACGGCGCCTTCTTCGGCGTGAAAGGACTCAGGGCCGGGAATTACCTGGATGCCATCTGGCGTGAAGGCATAATGGCCGATCGGCGAATCGCTATTTCCGCGCTCCCCCGCGTATCCGGCGCGGCGCAGCTCAGCAGCGACCTCGACCGCGTCAAGCTTTTCGCCTACCGCAACCGTTTGCGGACGTGCGTAAATCTTGGCGGCGTTGCTGAAGATTGGTCCCGCCATGCGGCGATCCACGATGTTCCCGTACTTCACATAAAAGTAGGCGAACATCGCCATGAACAGGAAGCCGGCGATGAGAAAGCCCGACACGAACAACTTCACCAGCGGATCGGCGATGGAGAAATGTTGGGCGCGGATCGGCCTACCCCGCCCGCCGCGGGAATTCCTCCCGGACGCGGGACGGGCCGAAGCCCTGCCATCAGGTAATTTGATTTTGATTGCCACGTTTATGAATACGCAGAGAAGCCGCTCTTTCTAAGACGGCGATGCGGCGCTTTCCGTTATCTGAGATGCCACTTTCCCGGGAAAATCCTCGAAACTTTTGGCATCCAAGGGGCGCGGCCCACCCTCGGGCGCAGCAAAACTGACGTCCGAGTCGACGAGGTTTAAGGACGACTCCAGAGCAGTTCTTATTGTAAAGCAGGGCGGGCCCGCTGCGTCAGCGGGGTGGAGGGCTGGTTACTGGCGTGGGTTGTACTGGCCGTTTTGTCAGGCGAGGCTTTTTGCTACCCATGCACCTGCCCTGCGGTTTATCTTCCCAAGGGAAATGGCCCACCCGGCGGAATGCAGTGAGGTTTCCAGGCACTCACCTTTCATCACGGCCTCAATTATTAAAATCCTGTCAAAGAGTTCTTGACATCTTGACAAAGTAGTCACACTATGTTCTCACTTAGCCGACGACATTCTTCCGTATCGGCGCTTTACGTACGACACCTCGTGACCCCGTTCGAGGCGTGGGCGATTAAGGATTTACAATAAGTTGTTTGGGAATTTAGGCAGGGAACGCCCGCATGGTTATCCGCCGACCGTTTGCGGCCCAGCGGGAGTAAAGATGTCTTTCCCTGGGACATACTGAAGTCAGCGCCGCCCTCGTCGTCCTTGACTCCTGGCGGCGACTGCATCGCAAACCTTCTCTTTTCGAGCCAAGGCACCCAGGTCCCATGGAGCTCCTGTTTTGGCTAAGTACAGGACGCTGGAGCGTGGATCGCGGCAGTTTGGGCCCCTCGCACTTATTCAAAGGAGCAGCGTGTGATGAAAAAACGAAACAAGATTGCAAGTATTGTTCTGTTCTTGGCGGCGCTCGCTGTGGGTTTCGACGCGCAGCCAAGTTGGTGTGGCTGGTCGTATCTTTACCCACCGTACAATATGAGTCAGTGCACGATCACCCTCCCCTACTCGCCAACGGGACTGGTTGTCCTCCCGGACCATAGAGTACTCGTCGCAACTGCAGGTGGACTTTACTATTACACATCATTCCCGTCGGACCCAACCCAGTGCCCAGGCCCAGGTGATGGGCCATTCGTTTTGAATCCTTCCTTCTACTTGAGCTTGACCATGGGCTTGGACGGCAAGGTTTATGCCCTCTTGTACCACGGGACGACTGACCTCGTTACGGTTAACGTTTACAATGGGAGCTTCCTGGTGGTGCCTGGGGGCCTAGGCATTAACGGCTACGGAATGGCGCTCGATCCACTCACTGGGGATCTGTACATGTCAGGGGTCGGCATTAACCCGGGCAAAATTCTTCGTTATTGTGCGAGTTGCCCGCAAAAGGTAACGACGTTTGCTGACGTGCCAGGCGTCATCTTTGACGGTCTAGCGTGGTCCTGCGATGGGAGATTTCTGTTTGTCGGGTCGCCTGAAATAAACGACCCCACTAATTCTAAAAACAACCAGGTCTACAGATTCACTCGCCCGCCTTCTCCCACCTACGTTATTGCGACATTGCCAGGGACCATAGCAGACCATTGGGGCCCTGATGGGATTGCAGTCGGCGCCGCAGGCACCGCCTTCGCTGGGTTTGTATTCAGCAATAACAATGACGGAAGCGTTACCCAGTTCACCACCGCCCCCTTTGGATCACCGTTGACCATCGCCGATCAAGTGCCCTTCGTCGACCGCGGCGATTTTGCCTTTGTAGATGCTCAAGGAGCCATGGTTGCAATACAGGGAAACCACCTTCAACGATTATCCTCTCTCCCCACGGGGTCATTCGCGGGCGGGCAATGGGTAGTGCCGGGCTCGACCCTGTGTTCAGATTTGGGCTGCGGAGCCAAGGCCGCGACCACCCAGCAAATAGATCAAGATTCCCCCTGCCTGTCGGGGTTGGATGCCAATTTAGTCCTCACCCTCTCCCAGTCGGCTTGCGGAAGCTGCGAAAGTTGCGCCACCCTGAACCAGGCGCGTGGCACCTTGCTTGCTTTGTTGAATTCGCTGGATCCCCCACGTCGCTGCCTTGACGGCCTAAAGCTCACGCTGGAAAGCCTGTACCTGTCCTGCCCCTGTAACTGTCCCGCCTCCTGCGTCCCCCCGTGTCAAGAAACGAAGTTGTCGGGGGGCGGCACTTGCATTGCGCAAATAAAGTTTCCCTTGGGCTTTGACCTTGAGTCTTATGACCCGATTCTGCAAGCGTTCATGAGAAAAGTGAGCTCCCCGTAGAGAGCCTGGCAACCCGGTAGCAGATCATCCCGCTTCGCTTGAGGCGAGCTCTTGCGAAGCGGGAACCATTTCTGTTTTGCTTGGGCGCAAAACAGGTGCTTCATCGCTTTGATAATTGGGCTGCGCTGGCGAGGTCGAACCGCTCCTACCGCAGCACCTCCGCCAGCTTTCCGCTGGCGATCAGTTCCGCCACCTTCGCGAAGTCCTTCGTGAAGATTCGATCTTCCGTGATGGGGGGAGACACGGACCGAATGGCGGCGTGGGCCGCCTGGCCGCGCTTGCCGGTCTTCAAGGGTACGCGGAAGTCGAGCGCCTGGGCGACGGCCAGGGCTTCGATGGCGAGCACATTGCGCGTATTGGTGACCACTCGCAGCAGCTTGTTGGCCGCGATCATGCCCATCGAGACGTAGTCTTCCTGGTTCCCCGAGGTGGTGATGGAATCCACCGACGCGGGATGCGCCAGCACTTTGTTTTCGCTGACCAGCGCGGCGGCGGTGACCTGCGCCATCATGAATCCGGAGTTTAGGCCGGCGCCCGGCGCCAGGAACGCGGGCAGTCCTTCGTTGAGCGCTGGATTCACCAACCGCTCAATGCGCCGCTCTGAGATGCCCGCCAACCCAGTGAGCGCGATGGCCAGAAAATCGAGGGCGAACGCCAGGGGTTCACCATGAAAGTTCCCACCCGACAGGATGTCGCCGGGGACCGTCGATCCCACACCGCGTTTCGGCGCGCCTACTTTCCTTTCCTCAGGAAAGACCAGCGGATTATCCACCGCCGAATTCATCTCGATCTCAAAGATCTCGCGGCAATGGGCCAGGGTATCGCGGAACGCACCATGGACCTGCGGGATGCAGCGCAGCGAATAGGCATCCTGCACCTTCTGGCACTCGCGGTGCGACTCGCGAATCAGGCTGCCTTCCAGCATGCGGCGCAGGTTCTCCGCGACCAGGGACTGTCCCGGGTGCGGACGCGCCTGGTGAATGCGCCTGTCAAACGCGGTATCGGTGCCCTTCAACGCATCCACGGTGAGAGCGCCGAGCACATCCGCAGTGTCCGCGAGGATGGTGGCCTGCAGGGTGGCCAACAATCCGACTGCCAGCATGCCCTGAGTGCCATTGATGAGTGAGATCGCTTCTTTGGCTTGCAGCACCAGAGGCTGAATGTCAGCCTGCTTCAGCGCTTCGGCGGCTGCCATGCGCTTCCCCCGGAACGTGGCTTCGCCCTCCGCGATCAGCACCAGCGCGAGATGCGCCAGCGGAGCCAGGTCGCCGCTGGCTCCTACGCTGCCCTGCGACGGAATGACGGGATGCACACCACGGTTCAGCATGTCGCAGAGCGTGTCAATGACGGCGGGGCGCACACCCGAGAAACCCTTGGCGAGCGAGTTGGCGCGCAGCAGCACCATGGCGCGGGTAACGTCTTCCGCCAGCGGTTCACCGACGCCTGCCGCGTGCGAGCGCAAGAGCTTGATTTGAAGCTTGCGGATATCGTCTGACGAGATGCGAAGATCGGCGAGTTTGCCGACCCCGGTGTTCACCGCATACGCGACACGATCATTCTCAAGCAGGTCTTCGACCACGGCGCGCGCGCGTTCGACTGCGATACGCGCCTCCGGTTGCAGCAGAACCGCGCGTCGCTCGTGGACCACCACCTGGCGAACGTCGTCGAGGGTCAGATTATTGCCGTTGATGTGGAGTGCTTGCATTTCGAAATATTGGTCAGTCTTGGCTTGCTAAACGTGCCATACCAGGTAGTTGCAAGTTCCGGAGCAAGGGTCCGAGCCTAGTCCCCACGATTTTGGCGGCGTCCCACTCGCCGCTCGCCTCAGTTTTTCCCCGCTGCCTTCAAGAGCGATGGTAGATACCTTTGCGGCAGCGGGATGCGTTTGAATTCAGAATCCACCACAATGTGTACGGTCTCGCCCTCGGCCAGCATGGTGCCGTCCTCGTCGCGCACGACCTCGTAGCCGAAATGCAACAAAGAATCGCGCACGTTGACCAGGCGCGTCCGGAGGGTGACCATGTCATCGTAGCGGGCCGGGGACTTGTAGCGGCAGCGCATGTCCACGACGGCGATGTGTATGCCATCCTGCCTTTCCATTTCGCGATAGGTGAAGCCCAACTGGCGCAGCATCTCTACCCGGCCCACCTCAAACCAGATGACGAAGTTGGAGTGATAGACGACGCCCATCTGGTCCGTCTCCGCATAGCGCACCCGAAGCTTAGTCTCGTACACTTGGGCTTCCGAGGCGGTGCGTCGCGACTGCCTGCCTTCAGCTTTCAAACCTGACACCCACTCGGCTGGAGACACGGCCCATTTCAACCATGCAACCGGCCGCGGAGAGGACAACACCTGGCTCGCACCGTAGCCTTATTTTTTCTCCGGCGGCTGAGGGGTGCTGGAGGTAGGTCCGTTGCTGACCTTCTGTCCTCTTACCACTTCACCTACAGGCACTGGCTTGCCGTCCGCAATGTAGTCAACGAATTGTGCCGGCAACGCTTCCACCATTGGGAACACCGCCGAATTCTGCAACAGGTAGTGCACTTTGGGAGCAACGGAAGCGCCGGAGTTGCCACACTCCCCCACAGGATCGCCCTGTTTAACGGTGTCTCCATGCTTAAACTTAACGCTGTTTTGCTTGAGGTTCGTCAGCAGGGAGTATTCGCTATTGCCGTGCGAGATTAGGATCATGTTTCCATTCGGAGCATCCTGACTGGGTTTGCCCGGAGTATTGTCCCCGATGTCATTTACCGTTTTGACCACCGTGCCGTCGGCCGGCGCCAACACCGGTCGGCCAAAGCAGTAGAACTGTTCGTTAGTCGTAGCGTCTCCCTCAAAAGGACTCCCGTCCTTCAAGAGAACAAAATCGATAGCAAACTGTTGGTCCTCACTCATCTGATAGACGTTGTTAAAGGCGCCGTGCCCGCCTTGGTACACGAGCCACTGGCCCGAGAAGGGAAGCTTCAGCTTGGTACTGTCTTTGTAGCCGGCATTGTGGCCTTCGGGAGGGGAAGATAGCGGTCTGACCGTGAAAGCCTCGGTGTCGCCATTCTCGTCGATGACGATAACGGTTGCGACCGGAGCTTTGGCATTCGGGAAGGTCGACAGCCGGGAGTAAACTGTGGCTCGTTTCAGCATGTAGGGGACAATGTTCTCCGCCTCCACCGATGTCTCCGCGCCCAGTCTTGTTTTCCATTGAGCGAGCGTGGCAACGAATTTCCGTTCGTTCTCGGTATGCTTCCTGTTTTCCGCCGGTGAGGTAGCCCAGATCGCGCCCGCCTGGCCAGCTTTAAACATTTCAAAGAGCTTCCTTCCCCGCTCCTTGGCCGCCTCGCTCATCATTGGATAAGGGGCATAACTGCTGGACGCCTTGGCCGCAGCGGGTGCCTGTGGCTTCGGCGCCGATGGCGAAGATTGGGCGTAGATCATAGTGGAAAACAACATTACAGCTACGATGGAATGTGGACGAAATGTCATCATGACTCTCCCTGTGTTCGCTGCGGTCTGCCCTTCTCCAGTAAAGAGTTTACGGGGCCGCCGAAATCGCGTTCTTTAGCGTGGCCGCGTGCGTGCACGACTGCCGCCTGATAGCTATTGAAACCCTGACGATGAGTAATGCTTGAAGCGACGCTTTGTGACAATAGAGACGTGGGATAGTTCTGCTCCCGATTGGTTGCAACTTAAGGCACCGCCAATTCTATCGCAAGTGGCCTCTGCCCCTGGACAATCCCTCGTTCCGGGATTTTGCAGCCCAAGGGTTCGCCCGGATTTCCACCATCTATTTTCCTGTCCAGCGCGGATTTCGCTTCTCCAGAAACGAGCTTACACCTTCCCGGAAATCGGCCGTCCGGCGGATGCGCGCGTTCTCCTCCACAGCCGCCGCGATCTCCCGGTCGAGACTCTCCGACGCGTAGCGCTTGAGCAGGCGCTTGGTCGCGAGCAACGACGCTGGGCTATTTTGCAGCAGGCTGGCCGCAAGATCGCGGGCGCGTTCCAGAAGCTTCTCGGGCGCGACAATCTCGCTGACCAGCCCCATGCGGAAGGCTTCTTCGGCGCCAAGGATTCGGCCGGTGAGCAGCAGGCCGCGCGCCTGCTTCTCGCCGACTTGGCGCAGCAGAAAGGCCGAGACGATCGCCGGAACGAAGCCAATGCGGACCTCGGTATAGCCGAATTTGGCTTCCGTAGAGGCCAGGGTGAAGTCGCAGAGCGTCGCCAAGCCGCAGCCCCCAGCGACCGCGGCGCCGTTCACCGCGGCGATCGTGACCTTGGGGAACTCATAGAGCGTGCGAAACAGGCGCGCCATGGTGCCGGAGTCGGCCAGGTCTTCTTCTTCCGTGCGGCCGGTGATTGCGCGCAAGTTGTCGAGGTCCATGCCCGAGCAGAACGCCTTGCCCGCGCCAGTGAGGATGAGGATTTGCGCCGTCGAGTGCTCGAGCTCCTCCAGGGCGCGCAGCAGTTCGTCGATTACCTCATAGCTGATGGCGTTGCGCTTATCCGGCCGGTTCAGGGTGAGAACGGCGAGCGGGCCATCGTAGTCGAGTGTGAGAGTCGAATAGTGCATTTGCGTTTCGAATGCTAACAGCTAAGAGCTAAAAGCGAAGAGCGAGTTGCGAAGAGCGAAAAGCGGCCATTCTCACATTTTCGGCCCGCTGAACTTGTTTGCAATCTCCACTGCCAGGCGGAACGGTTCCGTGATCGGCTTCTTCAGTGGCAAGTCGGCGCCTCGGCTCTGCAACGCTTCCAGCAATTTTTCGGTTGGGATATTGCCCACCAGCACATCCTGCGCAAAGGGGCAGCCGCCCATGCCGCCGATGGCCGAGTCGAATCGCCGGCAACCCACATCATAGGCCGCCAGGACCTTTGCCGCCGCATCATCCGGACGGCTATGCAGATGTACTCCGATTTCGATGCCTGCGAATTTCTTCAGTACCGGCCCGAGCAAGTCCGCGATCTGCTGCGGGGTCGCCAGCCCTACAGTGTCAGCGAGCGAAATGGCCTGCAAATCCATGTCGGCGAGCAGGCTGATTCCCTCGATCAACTCGTCGGCGTTCCACAGGTCGCCATAAGGATTGCCGAACGCCATCGAAATGTAAGCCATCGTTTCGATGCCACCCTCGTCCGCCTTTTCCTTTACTTTTTCCAGGATATCCAGGTTCTCCTCGAGCGTTTGGTTCTGGTTATTCTTCAGAAACGTCGGCGAGAGCGAGTAGGGGAAGCCCAGCGTCCGCACCGCGTCGGTTGCGACTGCGCGCTCAGCCCCGCGTTCGTTGACCACAATGCCGATGATCTCGACGTCATCCGGCGGATCAAGCTCGCTGATCACATTTTCCGAGTCGGCCATCTGCGGAATGGCTTTGGGCGAGACGAATGACACTGCATCAATGTGCTTGAATCCGGCTGCCACCAGAGCGCGTAGGTACTCGACCTTGACGGACGTGGGGATTTGCCCGTGTAGCCCTTGCCAGGCGTCGCGCGGGCATTCGATGAGTTTGATAACGTCAGCCATTAGCAGTTAGCAATTAGCACTCAACAATAATGTTCGCCGTCTAATCTCGGCTCTTGGTCAAATCCAAAACACTGTCATTCCGAGCGAAGCGCAGCGGAGTCGAGGAACCTGCTGTTAGCCCGCCCTGCGGGCTCTAACTACACGTTCAACGCATCGGGCACCCACTGGCTGATGGCTGATAGCTGACGGCTGACAGCCGACCGCAGATCCCTCCGACGCCGCTGCGCTCCGTTCGGGATGACAGCACAAACAACCATGGACCTATGACCGATCGCTAAGAGCTCACAGCTAACAGCTAAGAGCCAAAAGCGAGAAGCGAAAAGCGGCTTTCCTACGTCTGCAACACGCCCACGCTAAACTTCGGCACATCGGGATTCAGCGCCGCCGCTTCCAACGCGGTGATGATGGCCTCGCGCGTTTCCGCCGGATCGATGATCTTGTCGATCCACAATCGCGCGGCACCGTAACGCGGATCGGTTTGCTCGTCGTAGGTCGCCTTGACTTCGTCGAACAGCTTCTTCCTGTCTTCTTCGCTCAACTTCTTGCCGCCACGCTCCAGTTGCTTGATCTTGATCTCGACCAGCGTTCCCGCCGCTGAAGCGCCCGCCATCACCGCGTATTTTGCCGTCGGCCACGCGAACAGGAAGCGCGGATCGTATGCCTTGCCGCACATCGCGTAATGTCCCGCTCCGAACGAGCCGCCGATAATTACCGTAATCTTCGGCACCACTGAGTTCGACACTGCATTCACCATCTTCGCGCCGGCGCGGATAATACCGCTCCACTCCGCGTCGCGTCCTACCATGAAGCCATTCACGTCATGCAGAAAGACCAGCGGCACCAGGTTCTGGTTGCAATCCATGATGAAGCGCGCCGCCTTCTCCGCCGACTCGGTGTAGATGACGCCGCCGAACTCGGTGCGCTTATTGCCGGCATGGTCGACCTGCCGTACGTGCGTCTTCTGATTGGCGACAATCCCAACGGCGAAGCCGCCAATGCGCGCATAGCCGCAGAGTACCGTCTCGCCGTACTCGGATTTGTACTCGCCAAACTGGCTGCCATCCACGATGCGCGCGATGATCTCCTTCATGTCGTACTGGCGCCCGGGATCGCCATCGAAAATTCCGTAGACTTCTTCTGCGGCGAAGAGCGGCTCTTCCGGCTTCTTGCGGTCGAAGACGCCGAGTTGACGGTTACCCATCTTGTCCACCAGCAGGCGGATGCGCGCGAGGCACGACTGGTCGTCAGGCTCGCGGAAGTCCACCGTACCGCTGATCTGCGAGTGCATCTTGGCGCCGCCGAGCTCCTCCGCCGAGTATTTCGCGCCGATGGCGGCTTGCACCAGCGCCGGTCCTGCGAGAAATAGGCCACTGCCTTCGGTCATAAGAATGTGATCGCACATGAGCGGCAGATAGGCGCCGCCAGCCACGCACATGCCCATGATGGCCGCGATCTGCGGAATGCCCATCGCCGACATCACCGCGTTGTTGCGGAAGACGCGGCCAAAATCGTCGGTGTCGGGAAAGACGTCCTCCTGCAGCGGCAAGAAGACGCCGGCGGAGTCCACCAGGTAGATCGTGGGAATGTGGTTTTCGATGGCGATGTTCTGGGCGCGAATTACCTTCTTGGCCGTAAGCGGGAAAAAGGCGCCGGCCTTCACGGTGGCGTCGTTCACAATGAGCATGCACAGGCGTCCCTGCACCCGCGCCAGTCCTGTCACCACACCGGCAGAAGGCGCGCCGCCCCACTCTTCGTACATTCCCCATGCCGCGAAGCCGCCGATCTCAAAGAACTCCGTATCAGGATCGATCAACAGCGCAATGCGCTCGCGCGCGGTCAGGCGTCCTTTCTTGTGTTGGGACTCGATCGCCTTGTCTCCGCCGCCGTGGGCAATGAACTGCTCTTCATTGCGAACGTTGGCGACCATCTCGGCCATGGCTTTCAAGTTTCGTTCGAAGCGCGCCGAGTCGCTTTTCAC
>DATCCF010000189.1:0-4223 GCA_036511435.1 Terriglobales bacterium
CTTCGCTCATAGACCTGCAGAAGCTTGCAGCGCAAATCATCCGAATATGGTCGTGGCATGGCTGGGCTTGCGGAGATCGCCATCTGCAGCCTACTGCCTCCCCTCACTTTCGGATATAGCTTCTAAGGAACTGCTCTAAGGAACACTCTTGGTGGTCGGTATGGGAAGTTACGTGCAGCGCTCTTCTATTGTTGCGGTCGGCGCAGGCCAGACGCCACGCCGTCTTCGGCTCGAGGACAAACCGCGTCGGCACGCTTGGATTTTGGCTACAGCCGGAAATGCCATCACCGAGTTCGCACTGATAGTGCCCCTGTTCTTTCTCATGGTTTTTGCAAGCGTGGACATGGCGCGCCTGTTCTATGCGGAAGCCACCCTTCAGAATGCTGTGCGGCAAGGGGGGCGATATGCCAGCACCGGGAACCATCAACCCGATCCGCAACATTCCGGCCAGAACCTCTCACGTGTGAACTCAATTAAGCTCGTTGCCCAGCAAGCAGCACTGGGTCTGGATGTCTCCAACGTTCAAATCTCCAGCTTGGCTGGCGGGGCAGGAAGCGCGGGCGGTCCGGGAGATACGGTGACTCTCTCCCTGACCAGCAACGTGACACTGCTCACGCCGATCATTGGGCACTTCTTTACCAATGGTACCTATACGTTTACCGTCAGCGTCAGTTTCAAGAATGAATCTTTTCCGCCTAACCTAACCAGCTAAACGAGGAGGTAGACCGAGATGTTGGCATTTGGGCCCAACAAGACAGGATGCGGCGAGAAAAGGGCCGGCCAATCGGGTCAGGCGCTAGTCGAATTCGCCATATCGGTACTCGTGATGGCCACGTTTGTATTTGCTGTGATCGACTTCAGCCGTGCCATTTACCAACAGCAGGTGATAACCAATCTGACCGGGCAAGGCGCGGACTTGGCGTTGCGTGGCACCGCTTTGTCGGATGCCGCCACCGCGGTGATCAACGCGTCTTCCAATCTGAACCTGGGCAGCAACGGCCGCGTAATTGTCAGCGCAGCGTATAACAGCGGCAACCCCAATGCAGTCACGATTACGGACCAAAAGTCAGTAGGTGGAATTTCAGCTAGCAGCCGGGTTGGGACGAAAAATGGCATGGCCGCCCTGCCAGCTGGCGCCGTTCCTCTGACCAACCAGACGGTTTACGTTATGGAAATTTTTTATGCCTACCAGCCCATCACGCCCATTGGGAGGCTCTTGACGACCGCGTTGCCAGTGCAGTTGTATGACGTGGCCTACTATTGACGTGGAGTGAAAAAATTGAAACTATCCAATCGCAAGCGAGACCGAAAGTACGAGCGCGGGCAGATCCTGATTCTGCTTGCGTTTGTAATCATAGGTCTAATGTTGTGTTCGGCCCTGGCAGTTGATGTGGGGTTCGCCTATGTCACAAAAGCAAGGCTGTCCAAGGCGGTGGATGCCGCTTGCCTTACAGGCATGTCGAACCTCGCGGCGGGTCAAGACACGGCCCAGACGGTTGCCACGAATACCTTCAACGCAAACTATCCCGTTACTGGCCTGGATGCCAATGCCCCGACAATGAACGTGACTTTCTCCCAAAATGCCGGTCAGCAAGTGGTGGGCGTAACTGCCACAGCAACCATCCGGACAATCTTCATGGGATTGTTGCCGGGGTATCGGACCTTGAACGTCAGCGCCAGTGCTCAGGCGCTCCGCGGTTTTCTGGCGATGACGATTGTGTTGGACCGCTCGGGTTCAATGGCCAGCAACGGCGGTCAGCAAGCGCTTCTCTCCTCAGCCCCTACTTTCGTCAATTACTTCAACAACACTACCGACCAAGTCGGCATGGTCAGCTTCGCCTCGAACGCGACAATCGACTTCACCATCGCAAAGCAGTTCCAGACCCCGATTACGAATAAAATCAACGCTCTTAGCTTCGTCGGCGGTACGTTCGGCCCCGGCGGTCTTACGCTTGCCAAAGCTCAGGAAGACAGCGTCATTCCTCAGCAGGGACAGAACCTTGTAAAGGTAGTGGTGTATTTCACGGATGGTTTGGTGAACGAGATCGAGGACACCTTCAATTGCACGAGTCAGTGGGGACACACTCTATACGATTACGGAGGATACGATTCTCCAAATAACAATGTCGATTTTTTCAATCCTACGGATGGAACAGACTGGGGCGGGGTGGACAGGAATGGAAATCCTCCCCATTCACCCACTCCGGACTGCACGGGAGTCACCAATTTCACGTCACACATCAACGGCCAGCAAGAGTCCTTTACGCGCACCAACGTCACCGCCGACGCCCAATACCGGGCCCTTCAGACCGCCAGCGCCATGCGTAACGAAGGCATATATGTCTACTCCATCGGTTTGGGCACAAAACCGAGCACGGCATTCCTGCAGCAAATCGCAAACGATCCAGCCAGTTCCACCTATGACTCTACTAAACCGGTGGGGATAGCGGTGTTCGCCCCCGATTGCCCCTCTTCGACATGCACGATCGAGCTGCAGCAAGTATTTCAGACGATCGCCGCCAAGATTCTTCTCCGGCTAATCCAGTAGGCACTGAGATGTGCAGCCCGCTCCTCCACGATTCCTAAGTGAAACAGTCCAATTCTCTCGCGAGCAGCCCTGTAAACCTCGATAGCGATCGAGTGTGTTTTGCTGTGACTGTAGACCCCCAAAACTAAACCGAAGATCACCCCCCAACACCTCGGTTGGTATACCAGCCAGGTCACCGCAGTCTATATATGGCCCATAGGTGGTGTCTGGCGTTCCCCGCTAGAGGGGTGCCCGTCAACCAGTAAGTGCCCTACCAAACTGAAAGGAAGAGTGCTACATTATTCGATAAGAACGGTAAGCTAGCTCCCCCGAACGCCTCAGACTAACCCTACTGCGGGAATCCGCCGCTGGCCTCCGGGCGGCATCGTGGAATGCAAATCCACGAGAGATGACAAGGGATGGAAGTGACCGTAACGGCGACCCGTACTGGACTACCCATTATTTGCGGGCATGTTGTCAGTTTTCATCCGCAGTTCTGCGCCCCTGCCGTTGCAAGGAAGTCGTATGGCTGGTGAACGCATCCTCTTCGTTTGCTTCGATTTCGCGTCGCTCATACCGCGCGAGCGTCTGCTTTTGGCCCGCGGCTACCAGATCCGTACTGTGCTGGGACTGGATGGTGTAATGGGGGCGAAGGATATACAGGATTTTGATTTCATTTTGATTGGGGACGAAGGAACGCAGTTGGAGCGGCAAAGGTCGGTATTCCAGTTGAAGGAGGAGTGTCCTCGGGTTCCGATCATCGTGCTATGTAGCGGTCTCGAACCCTTAGCAGGAGCTGATTATCGGGTTTCAACAGCCGATCCAAACAACTGGTTCGAGGCGGTAGTGGATCGTATACGACACTGGCGAAAATTGGCCTAACTCCTTTCGTTCCCGAAACTTTAAGTTCTAAGTAGAGTTCCTCAGTGTCCCGGTTGATGCGTCCATACGGTCACCATATCAGTGGCTTGACGATCCTGATGGCGAGAACAGGCTCGCGGGACAATATAATCGAGCTGGCCTCCAATATCTTTCATATTTCGAGCTTACCTCGACAGCTTGACGGCACGGCTGGAGGATTGGACAGGCGCCGTATCGTGGTCTTCGAAAGTCTCCTGAGGCTGGGGCCATTCGGCTTGCGGCAGTTTTGCCAGAAGACGCGCGCAGCGGTTCCAGCGGAGCACTGCGTCATCGTTGTCGGGCGGTCGGATCTTTTCCGCCGCCTCCAAATGACCCATCGCTATCGGCTCAGCAATACGGTTCTTCGAAATCGTCTTGAGCTTAGGTTCCACAATATCCTCCATGTGCGCTTCGCTGAGCCAGTCACCGCCGGAGATGGTGTCGTAGGCGTGCTCGTCGAGGCTGTCGTCAGGCTTGGCCACCCCAGCGGCCCCGCCCTCGGCTGAGGCCGTATGGCTGCGCATGGGATAAACCTTCGACACCACCGCGATACCGAGCTTCGGATTGACCTCAGCCGCGGCAATCGCGGCGCGCAGTCCCGCTCCGCCACCGCCCACCAACAGAACATCATGCGAAGAAGTTTCCACGAACCTCCACTAGGGCCTGTTAACACTAATTCGTAATTCTGTGATATGCTGCGATGCATGGAGATCATCGAAGCGCAGTACCAGCATATTGCCTCCAGTCTTCCCCGGCAGCGCGGTAACGTGAAGCTGCCCAACCTGCAACTGCTAAA